>CAZLBQ010000008.1:0-28153 GCA_964557745.1 uncultured Anaerolineales bacterium | reverse complement strand
TCCGCGCCCGCCAGGAACAGCCGCAGTAGCGAGGTTGAGGAGCCTGCCCATGCGATTCGCCCCGCGAGATCCGGACGAGAGGATCGAGCTGACGATGACGCCGATGATCGACGTCGTCTTTCAACTGCTGATCTTCTTCACGCTGACCTTCCGTTTCGCGGCGCCCGAGGGCAACTTCAGCATCAAGATGCCGCTGGTGGCGATGTCGGCCGGCGAGGCCGAGACCGTCGAACTTCCGCCGATCAAGGTGCGGCTCACGGCCGGGCCGGGCGGGCGGCTGGCGGGCATCGTCATGGGTACCCGGCCGGTGGCCGACTTCGCGACGCTCCGCGCCGAGGTCCGCGCGATCATCGGCGACGATCCGGGTCCCGGTGCGCTGGAGACTACCGAGGTCGAGTTCGACTGCGACTACCACCTCAAGTACGAGTACGTGATCGCGGCGATCACGGCGGTTTCGGGTTATGTCGATCCCGAGACCGGCCAGATCCAGAAGATCGTCGAGAAGATCAATTTTGCCCCGCCCCGCGCGCCCCTTCGCTGTTCAAGAGGCTGTTGATAGCCGCCGCGCGCTCGTCGGCTGACTTGGCGTTGTAGCCCGTCAGCGCCGTGTTGACGCGTTCGACTAGCGCCGCGCCGCCCGGTTCCGTCACGGCCCCGCTTGCCCAGCCGGGCAGGAATTTCTCCAGCCCGCCGATGACGGCCTGGTTGCGATAGCCCTTCTTGCGTTCCAGGTCCAGAATCTTCGCCAACCGCTCGAATGCCGATGCCATGCCCAATCCTTTAAAGGGATACGTATCCTGGAGAAACGGTCTACTGCCGTTGATTCTAGCTCAGGAGTGCTAGGAGGTCAATCTAACTCGCTAGCAGCGCCCCAATGCCCACCGCTCCCGGACCAGCGTGGACGCCGATGGCCGGGCCGGCTTCAGTAACGACGATGCGGTCGATCGGGAAGAATTCGGCCACGCGGCGGCAGACCTCGTCGGCTAGTTCAGGCGCGGCCGCGTGCAGGACGGCCACCTCGGCCAGCGGCTGCGCGGCCTGGGCCAGTTCTACCAGCCGCTCGACGGCTTTGCGCAGCGTGCGCACATTCTCCAGTGGCGAGAGCGCCCCATCGCGCACCAGAAGCATAGGTTTGATGCGCAGCAGCGAGCCGACCAGGAACTGCGCCTGGTTGATGCGCCCCCCGCGCAGCACGAACTCCAGCGAGTCGAGCAAGGCCCAGACCCGCGTGCGCGGGGCGAGTTGCTGGCACAGATCAACCACTTCGGCCTGGGACGCGCCCGCCTGCGCCGCGCGGGCGGCATGGATCGCCAGCCAGCCCTCGGCCATCGTCACGTTGGTCGAGTCCACCAGAGCAACCCGGTCGCCGAAGTCGGCGGCGCCGAGCCGCGCCGAGTTATAGATGCCGCTCAGCTTGGAGGCCAGGTGGATGCTGACGACGTCGTGGCCCTCGTCCACGAGCCGCTGGTAGACCCCGCTGAACAGGCCGGGCGCCGCCGCGGCTGTCGTCGGGTTCGTCTTGGTCTGCGTCATCCGCGCGTACAGGTCGCCTGTGCTCAGGGTGACGCGGTCCTCGAACGTCTGCGTCCCGAACGTCACCAGGGCCGGGACGGTGGTGATGTTAAGGGTCTGGAGCATGTCCGCCGGGATGTCGGCGGCCGAGTCGGTGACGATGCGGACGGACATGGGGCCTCCGTCGTGGCTGCTGTGGTCATCTAGACGGTCTCAAACTGCACAATCCGTAGCTGATCGGGGTTCGTCGCGTGCTCAATTGCAGACCTTTCTCACTCGACAGACATGACATAAAAGTAGTGAGGTTGCCCGCCCGAGTGCAGCTCGATACGGAGCGTCCCGAAGGGCAGGGCGCTGGTCCGCGTCTTGACCTCGTCGGGCGTCAGGATGGCCACCGGCAGGTCATACTCGGCTTTGAGATGCGCCCCCACCTCCTCAGCGAACTGCCGGGCCTCTGCCGCCGTTACGTCGCCGCCATAGTACAGGGACAACACCTCGTAGTCCTCGATACCCAGTTGCTGCAAAACACTGACAGCTACCTCGACACTATCGTCACCAGCCGTGACGACCTCGTCGTTCAGGATACCCAGGGTTTGCCCTTCGCGGACGTCAATGTCGTTGATGCGGACGGAGCGCACCGCCTTCGCCAGTTCCACCGTCTGAATCTGGTTGATGGCCTCGGTCATACCGGCGACGTTGGCGGCTAGTGGCAGGTCGTGGCGGATGGCGAGCATGGCGCTAATGCCCTGGGGGATGGTACGCGTCGGAACAATGAACACGTTCTTGTCCGTCAGTTCAGGCACCTGCTGCGCCGTCAGGACGACGTTCTTGTTGTTGGGTAGGATGATCACTTCCTGCTGGGGAATGCCGTCCAGCGCGTTGAGCAGGTCCTGGACGCTGGGGTTCATCGTCTGGCCGCCCGCGATGATCTGGCTGGCCCCCATGCTGGCGAAGATGTCGTGGAAGCCCTCACCGGGCGCGACCGCGACGATGGCGAAATCGTGCAGGCTGGCGGCGCTTGGCTTGGGGCGGGTGTCCGCTTCGGGAGCGGCGGGCCGGGGTGGGAGCGCTGCCTGGGCCTCGCCGCGCGCGCGGAACTGGCGGTTCTGCAGGTCCATATTGTCGATCTTGACCTTCAGCAGCGCGCCCCGCGCCGTCGCGTAACTCAGCGCCGCGCCCGGGTCGAGAGTATGGATGTGGACCTTGATCATCTCGTCGTCGCCGACCACCACCGCCGAGGTACCCAACCGCAGCATATCGGCGCGGAACTGCTGGAAGTTCAGCGCGCCCTCGACGATGAACTCGGTGCAGTAGCCGTAGTCGCCCAGGTCGTCCTCATCGTCGCGTGTGAAGTCCATAGTGAATGCCGGCGCTGCCGCCGTCTCCTCCTGCGCCGTCGCGCCGGGGACGATGAACGTCTTCTCGCCGCGCAGGTAGCGGGTCATGCCTTCGAGAAAAACGTAGTAGCCCTTGCCCCCCGCGTCGACAACCCCCGCGTCGCGTAAGACCTTGAGGAACTGGGGCGTCTTCTCGACGGCCTCTCCGGCGGCCTGCAAGGCGCACTCCAGGACGGCCAGTGGGTCGGCATTGCCGTCCACCAGCCGTGCTGCCTCACCCGCCTCGCGAGCGACGGTGAGAATAGTTCCCTCGACGGGTTTCGTGACGCCCTGGTAGGCGAAGACGGCCGCCTGACGCAGCGCCTCGGACAGGTCCGCCCCGCTGAACTCAGCCTTGTCCTTCAGGGCGCTGGCGTAGCCGCGCAGCAGCTGCGAGAGGATGACGCCTGAGTTGCCGCGCGAGCCGAACTGCGCGCCTCGATAGACGCGTTGGGCAATCTCGCCCGCGTGGCGGCTATTGTTGCCCGCGACCTCCTCGTAGGCGGCGCGGGCCGTCAGCATCATGTTGGTCCCGGTGTCGCCGTCGGGCACCGGAAACACGTTCAAGGCATTGACGGCGGCGGCGTTGTACTCCAGCCATGCCGTCCCTGCCCCAATCATGCGGCGAAAGTCCTGCCCATCGCGCACCACGCTCATCGGGCCCCCTTGTCGCGCGGCGCGGTCATACGCAGCCCCTGGACGTGGACATTGACGCGGGCCACCGGAATGCCCAGCGACTTCTCGACGCGGTACTTGACATTCCGCATGATATTGTGGGCCACCTCGGAGATACGAGTGCCGTATTGAATGATGACATAAAGGTCGATGATAAACTGGTCGTTGACATGCTCGACGCGGACACCACGGTGCAGGTCGCGGTTGAGCAATTCAGCCAGGCCCCCCCGCAGGTCGGGCGATGCCATGCCCACGACGCCGTAGCACTTGAGCACGGCCGCGCTGGCGATGTGGCCGACGGCGATGGGCGACACGTCGATGCGCCCCAGCCGGGTTTGGGTCAACGACGTGTCGGCGCTCGTGGGGGTGAGCGAGGTTTCGTCTGTCATGGCCCCTCGTCGGAATTTGCCTGACCGGGTCAGGCGGGCTATAATTTGGCTTTGTGCAAGGAGAAATTATACACGACTCCGCGGGAGTCCCCAAGACTCGCCGACGAGCGTTGAAGTGAGGGTATCATGGCGATGTGTGAGCGGTGTGGCAAGACGCAGTCGTTCGGCCACAATGTGAGCTTCTCGAAGAAGGCAACCAACCGCGTGTGGCGGCCCAACATCCATGTCACCACGGTGTACGAGAATGGCCGCGCCAAGCGGATGAAGGTCTGCTCCAAGTGCCTCAAGACGATGGCCAAGAGCAGCTAACGCGAGAAAACGTGTCTGGGGCGGATCGGTGTCTGCCCGAACAAAGGCCCTCAAGGTTCTAGTGACCTTGAGGGCCTTTGTTTATACCTGAATTGTATGCGCCCGCGCCGCTGCCTGTCGGAAGGCGGCCAGCGCTGCCGCTGGCCCATCCGACGCTTTGAAGATGGCCGACCCGGCGACGAGGCTCGTCGCGCCCGCGCGGATGACGGCGGGGGCGGTCTTCGTCGGCTCGATACCGCCATCGACCTGGATGATGGCGGGCGACTGCCGCGCCAGCAGCATCTCGCGCAGCCGCTCAATTCGGTTCAGCGCGCGGGGGATGAACTTCTGGCCGCCAAAGCCCGGATTGACCGACATAATCAGGATCAGGTCGACATCGTCGAGGACGTCCTCGATGAGCGCGAGGGGCGAGCCGGGGTTGAGCGCCACGCCCGCCCGCGCGCCCAGCGCCCGAATCTGGCTCAGGGTGCGTTGGAGGTGGTAGCCGGTCTCAGCGTGTACGGTGACGATGTTCGCCCCGGCCTGGACGAACGCCTCGATGTAGCGCTCCGGGTTCTCGATCATCAGGTGGGCGTCGAGTGGCAGTTTTGTAATCTTGCGCACATCGCGCACGACGGGCAGCCCAAACGAGATGTTGGGAACGAACTGGCCGTCCATCACATCCAGGTGGACCCAGTCGGCGCCCCCGGCTTCGATGGTGTGAATGGCGTCGCCAAGGCGGGTAAAATCAGCATCCAGAATTGACGGGGCGAGAATAATGGAAGGTGTCATCATTGACCTCCACAATGCGAGGCGGATGGCGAATAGGGGTCAAGACGGCTGTAAAATCGCCGTGTTGATACTGGTTGGGCGGCCCGCCACGACCTTTGTCCGCAACTGGCCGCAGCCTGCCTGGACGTCGATGCCGCGCCGCATGCGCAGTGTCGTGGCGATGCCGCGCGCCTGGAGAATGTCACGGAAGCGCAGCGAACGCGCGGGCGCCGGCGTCTTGCCGTCGTAGCCGGGCGTCGGGTTCAACGGGATGATGTTGACGTGGACGAGCATTCCAGCGAACAGGTCGGCCAGCTTCTCGGCTTGCTCTGGCGTGTCGTTGACGTCCTGAATGAGCACCCACTCGACGGTCAGGCGGCGGCCGGTCTTCGTGATGTAGTCGCGCGCGGCGTCGACGATGTCCGCCAGCTGGTAGCGTGTGTTGATGGGCACGATGGCGTCGCGCACCTCGTCCGTCGCGCCGTGCACCGACAACGCCAGGTTGACGGGCAGGTCTTGCTCGGCCAGCTTGCGCATGCCCGGCACGAGGCCGACGGTGGAGATGGTGATGCGGCGCGCGCCCAGGTTGAAGCCGCGCGGGTTGTGGAGGTTCTCCACCGACTTCCAGACGGCCGGGAAGTTCGCCAGCGGCTCACCCATGCCCATGTAGACGACGTTGGTCACACGGTAGCCGCCGACCCGCAGGACCTTCTCGGCGTACAGCACCTGGGCCGCGATCTCACCGGCCGTCAGGTTGCGCAGCAGGCCCATCTGGCCCGTCGCGCAGAACACGCAGCCCATGGCGCAACCGACTTGCGACGAGATACATACCGTGTGGCGGCGCTGGGACGGCGCTTGTCCGTGGTCCATTAGCGGTCGGCGGTCGGCGGTCGGCGGTCGGTCATCCTCCTCGCCCACAGCGGCGGCTTCGTCCTCGTAGTGCATCAGGACGCTCTCCACCAGTTGGCCGTCGCGCAGGCGGAATAGGAACTTCTGGGCCATGCGGTCGCCCGACCACGTCTCGGCCACGGGCGTCAAGACGTCAATGAACGCGGCGGCTTGCAGCTTGTCGCGGAAGGCGCGTGGCAGGTTGGTCATCCCATCGAAGTCCCAGACGAGGTGCTTCCATAACCAGTCCCAGAGCTGGCGGGCGCGAAAACGTGGCTCGCCCTGCGCGACGACAAAAGCCTCCATCTCAGCGAGGCTCAGGTCAAGCAGGGCGACGCGGTTATCGGGTTGGTGAGTCTGTCGTGTCTCAGTCATCAGCCTATCCAGGCAAACAGAGGGGCGCACCGCAGTGCGCCCCTGAGCGTGCCGTGTTTCTAGCGTCGGCGGCTGCCGCCGAAGATAACCGAGGCCCAGTAGAGCACCTGGAGCAGGGCCGCCGCGGCCGCCGCGACGTAGGTCCAGGCGGCGGAACTCAGGACATCCCGCGCGCCCTTCATCTCGGACGTGGTCAGCAGGCTGTTCTGCTCCATGAGCCGCAAGGCGCGGTTGCTGGCGTCGAACTCGACGGGCAGCGTGATAATCGTGAACAGGAAGGCCAGGCCGAACAGGACGAGGCCGATGATGGCGACCGGCTGCCAGGCCATAATGATGCCCGCGAGCATGATCCACACGCCTACCGACGAGCCGATGTTGGCGACGGGAACCAGGCTCGACCGCAGCGCCAGCGGGGCGTAGCCCTGGGCGTGCTGGAGGGCGTGGCCCATCTCGTGGGCCGCGATGCCGACCGAGGCGATGCTGGGCTGGGTGAAGTTCTCGGGCGACAGGCGCAGCACGCGGTCGCGCGGGTCGTAGTGGTCAGACAGCATGCCACCCGACTGCTCGATACGCACGTTGCTGAGGCCCTGCGAGTCCAGCAAGTAGCGCGCCGCCTGGGCCCCCGTCAGGCCGCGCGAGTTCGGGACCTGCTTCCACTTGTTGTAGGCCGACTGCACCTTCCACTGCGCCCACAACGTGAAGAGCAGGCCAGGGATCATGAACAACCAGTAGGTTGGGTTCATACCATAGAAGAACATGTGAGTCTCTCCCGCTCAATATCCTATAGACCACCCGCTACACCTATATGACGATAGTATAGCCCGAATCATACCCCTGGGCAACACGCGCGGCTGACATCTACCCGACATAACACCGTCAACCGCGCGCCGCCCGCCACGCCGCCCGCAAGGCCGCGATGTCCTCGCAGACCAAGTCGGGCTGGGCAGGCGCCCAGGACAGGTCCGCCCGTGTGTGCACTCCACTCAGCAGGAACACCGAGCGGAGGCCGGCCCGCGCCGCGCCTTCGATGTCGGTGTCCAGGCGGTCGCCCACCATCACCGTCTGGTCGACGGGTGTCCCCATGGTGCGGACGGTCTCGGTGAAGATGCCGATTTCGGGCTTGCCAATGGTGATGGGCTTGACATCGGTGGCTGTCTGGATGAAAGCAAGCAGCGCGCCATTACCCGGCACGATGCCCTCCGGCGTTGGGAACGTCTTGTCGCCGTTGGTACCGACGAACTTCGCGCCGCCCCGCACCGCCATAGCGGCGCGCTTGAGCTGCGCGTACGTGACATTCCAGTCGATGCCGACCACGACAAAGTCAGCCGGCGGCTCGGCGACGAGGCTGAAGCCGTGCTGTTGCAGGGCGTCGCGGACACCGTCCCCGCCAATGACGTACACACGTCCACCCTGGGGGGCCACGCGCGCCAAGTATTCCGCCGTTGCCACAGCGCTGGTCATGATGTCCTGAGCAGTGACGGTGATGCCCATGCCCGCCAGCTTGGCGACGTACTGGGCCTGGGTCGCCGACGAATTGTTGGTGAGCAGGCGGAAGGGGAGGCCGGCCTCGTTCAGGTCACGCAGGAAGTCGGCGGCGCCGGGGATGGCCTCGTTGCCGCGGTACAGGACGCCGTCCATATCAAAGACAAAGGCGCGTAGCTGCGCCAGGTTGAGCGGGTCGGGCATGGCGCTCCCTCAATCTCAACTGGGCCGGATGTCGCGTACGTTCATCTGCAACTGGGTTGAGCCGTTCCAGCGGTTAGCCTCGACCTGGTACGCGACGTCGATCATCGACGGGAGATGAGCCAACCAATCGGCCTGACGGAAGGCGATGGCCTCCCGCGTGTCGCCGTACGAGTCGGACAGGGTGAGCTTGAGATGGTTGGCGCCGACGACGCGCGCCTCGCGTACGGCCAAGCCGAGACTCGCTAGCAGCGGCGGGCTGTTGTGCTGGCCAAAGGGAGCCAATTGCTCGAGCGCCTGAAGGACAGGCGGCTGGACCTCGCCGAGCGGCACGACGGCATCGATCATCAGCGTCGGCGCCAGGTGGCCGTTCAACGTGCTGTCGACGATGCCCCGTAGCCGCTGCTCCAGTTCGGGGAGATGCTCGTTGCGCACCGTGAAGCCCGCCGCTGCCTTGTGGCCGCCGTGCCGCCGCAGCAGGTCGCGGCAGGCGTCGAGCGCCTCGACGGCGTTGAACTCGGCGATGCTGCGCATCGAGCCGCGGCTCTCCTCCTCGCCCAATTCGACGACGACGGCCGGGCGGTAGAACTCCTCCATCAGGCGATTGGCGACCAGGCCGACGACCCCCGCCGGGTAGTCCGGATTGGCGACGAAGATGAGGCGGCTGTGTTCAAGCTGGAGCAGGGCGTGGATGCGGGCGATGCTAAGCGTCTTCTCAGTGAGGGTCTGGCGGGCGCGGTTCTGCTCTTCGAGCTTGGCGGCCAGCGCTTCGGCCCGTCCGGGCTTGGCCGTCATGAGCAGGTGATAGCTGGTCATGGCGTGTTCGAGCCGCCCGGCGGCGTTGAGACGCGGCGCGACGATGTAGCTCAAGGTGTCGACGCCGACATGACCCACCTCGATGCGGGCCGACTTGAACAGCGCGCGCAGCCCCTGGCGGCGCGTCTCGTTGACCACCGCCAGGCCGCGCTTCACCAGCAGCCGGTTCTCCTCAGTCAGCGGGGCCATGTCGGCCACCGTGCCCAGTGCGACGAGGTCCAGCAGGTCGTCGGGCTGCAGGTCGCTGCGCCGCTTGCCAAGCGGCGTGCCCTCCTCAACCATGTAGAGCGCCTGGGCGAGCTTGTAGGCCAGCCCGACTCCGGCCAGCGTCTTGGTTGGGTAGCCGCAGCGGCTCTGGCGCGGGCACAGGATGGACAGCGCCGCCGACGGCAGCGGGTCAACCGGCTCGTGGTGGTCGGTGATGATAATGTCAAGGCCCAGCTTGCGGGCGTGGACGGTCTCGATGTGCGAGCGGATACCGCAGTCAACGGTCACGACGACCTTGAAGCCGTCCTGGGCGAGCTTGTCCAGCGCGGTCGGGTTGAGGCCGTAGCCCTCTTCGAAGCGGTCGGGGATGTAAGGCTTGACCGTCGCGCCCAGAGCGTACAGGGCATGAACGAGGAGGGCAGTGGCGGTGACGCCGTCGACATCGTAGTCACCGTAGACGGCGATGGGCTCACCGCGACGGATGGCGTCGCGCAGGCGGCGGACGGCATCCTGCATGCCGCGCATGAGGAAGGGGTTGGTCTCCGGACCCTGGCCGAGCAGGAAGGCGCGCGCCAGAGCCGGCTCGGTGTAGCCCCGATTGTACAGGGCCTGAGCCAGCGGGCGCGGCAGATCGGGAAAGGCGGTAAAAAAGACGGCCGGCGCGGCAGGCGCAAACCGCCACTGCTTGGGTTGCACGACAGGGTCTCCTCTAGGTCAGCCGATTATACGTCAATTGGCCCGCCGAGTCTAACTTTCGCTCTCCTGCCTACCCACTGACCACTGCCCGCTCGCCACCGCCCGCTGCCTTTGGCGCAGGCGGCGGGCGTGTGCTACAATCTCCCGTGGGAGGATGCATGCTACGTGTGATCTTCATGGGTACGCCCGACTTCGCCGTCCCGACGCTCCAGACCCTGCTGGACCTGCCGGACGTGAGCGTGGTGGCGGTCGCCACCCAGCCCGACCGGCCGGCCGGGCGGGGCCGAGCGCTGGTCGCCTCGCCGGTCAAGCAGGTGGCCGAGGCGGCGGGCGTCCCCGTCCTCCAGCCGCGCGGCTACCGCAAGCATCCCGACGCCGTCGAGGCGCTGCGGGCGTACGAACCCGACCTGTTCGTCGTCGCGGCGTACGGACTGATCCTGCCCGCCTCGGTCCTCGCCATCCCGCGCCTGGGCAGCCTCAACGTCCACGCCTCGCTGCTGCCGCGCTGGCGCGGGGCCGCGCCCATCACTTATGCCTTGCTCGAAGGGGATAGGGTGACGGGCGTGACGATCATGCTCATGGACGAGGGGATGGATACGGGGCCGATGCTGACGCAGCGCGAGGCGGCGATTGGCGACGACGATACGACGGCCAGCCTGGGCGAGCGGCTGGCGCGGGTGGGCGCCGACCTGCTGCGCGAGACGCTGCCGCGCTGGGTCGCGGGCGAGCTGACGCCGCAAACGCAGCCGACGGAAGGTGTGACCTACACGCGGCTGGTCCAGAAAGAGGACGGCGCGATTGATTGGCGGCGGCCCGCCGCCGCCATCGCGCGCGCGGTGCGCGCCTACCAACCCTGGCCGACCGCCTACACGGTCTGGGCCGACCAGCCGTTGAAGATTCTCCGCGCCTCGGTCGTGCCAGGGCAGGGTGAGCCGGGGCAGGTGATCGCCGTGCCCGGCGGCGTCGCCGTGGTGACAGGGGAGGACGCGCTGCGCCTGGACGAGGTCCAGCCGGCGGGGCGACGCGCCATGCCAGGCCGCGCCTTTGTCAACGGCGCGCCGGGCTTTGTCGGCGCGCGGCTGAGCTTGAGGAGCGTCACGTGAGCGAGCGCAGCGTGTGGCTGGTCAACCTGGGGGTCGAGCCGTATGGGCCGGTGCACGACCTCCAGCGGCGGCTCGTCGACGCCAAGCTCAATGGCTGGCCCGTCGACGTCCTGTTGCTACTCGAACACGAGCCGGTCTACACCCTAGGAACGCAGAGCGAGCCAAAGGACATCCTCGTCTCCGACGCCTTCCTGGCCGAGCAGGGCATTCCCGTCGTGCCCATCGAGCGCGGCGGCAAAGTCACCTATCACGGCCCGGGCCAACTCGTCGGCTACCCGATCCTGGACCTGAACGGCTTCCACACTAACGTGCGCTGGTACCATCGCAGTCTCGCCGAGGCCGTCATTCGCACTCTGGCCGACTACGACGTCGAGGGTGAGTACGACGAGGGGTTTCCCGGCGTGTGGGTAAAGGGCGAGAAGATCTGCGCCTTCGGCACGCGCATCCGCCGCTGGGTGACGTTCCACGGCCTGGCCCTCAACATCGACCCGGACATGGCGCATTGGGGCTGGATTATCCCGTGCGGGCTGGAGGACAAGACGGTCACGTCGCTGCGCGCCCATCTCGGCTGGACGCCACCTATGGCTGAGGTCCGCGCCCGCTTCGCCGCCCACTTCGGGGCCGTCTTCCAGCGGTCGCTGGTCTCCGTCTCCCGCGCCGCCCTGGAGCACGCGCTGGCCGGTTTTCAGACCGCTTCACGCCACCCTTGACGACGGTTGTCGTTTCATTCCGTCAATTCTGTCTAAAGACTCTGAGAGGCGAGGATGACGCTACGAATTGCGCTGGACGACGAACTGGTCGGGGAGATGGCCCCCCGCATCCACGCCCTCGCGCCGGGCGCGGACCTCGTGGCGGTCGATGACAAAGGCCGGCTGCTGGGGCCGGGGGCGGGCGTCACGATCTGGCTGCGCGGGCGCTGGCTGCCCAACATCGAGGCCGTCACGCGCCAGATGCCCGACCTGCGCTGGCTGCACACGAACTCGGCCGGCGTCGACCACGTCCTCTTCCCCGCCCTCATCGCCTCCGACGTTGTCGTGACTAACGCCGCCGGCGCGCACGCCATCCCCATCTCCGAGTCGGTGATGGGGATGATGCTGGCGATTGTCAAGCGCTTTCCCGACCACTGGCGCAACCAGACGCAGGCCCGCTGGGAGCGCTACCGCAAAGACGAACTCTACGGCAAGACACTGACGATCATCGGCACAGGCCACATCGCCCGCGAGTTGGCCCGCCGCGCCCGCTTCTTTGGCATGGCGACCATCGGCGTCACCGCCGCGCCGCGCGAGGAACCGGCCTTCGACCGCCTCGTGGGCTATGACAGCCTGCTCGACGCCCTGGCCGCCGCCGACTTCGTCGTCATCGCGGCTCCTCTGTCGCCGGACCGCATTGGGCTGATTGGGCGCGATGCCCTGGCCGCCATGCGCCCGACCGCCTGGCTCATCAACATCGCACGCGGCGCGCTGGTCGACGAGCAGGCGCTGCTAGACACCCTGCGCGCCAACCGCATCGCGGGCGCCTACCTGGACGTCTTCGCCCAGGAGCCGCTCCCGTCGCGCCACCCCTTCTGGAAACTCCCCAACGTTCTCATCGTGCCCCACAATACCGGTTTCACCTGGCAGTCGCGCGGGCGGGGCCTGGACCTGTTCATCGACAACCTGCGCCGCTGGCTCGACGGCGCACCCCTCGTCAACGTCGTCGACAAGCAGCGCGGCTATTAGTTGCCCCCGCCATCGAAGTTTACCGCGACTGACATGCCGAGCGGAGCGAGGCATCACCTCTGGCAGCGTTCCCAGAGGAGACCCCTCACTGCGTTCGGGGTGACAGTCGAAGGGTCCGAGCCACGGCTGATGCTCCACGGGCAATGAGTCCCCCATCACCTATGGGTGGGGCTGGTCGGCGGTCGGTTCGAGCCAGATGTCGGCATACGGCGACGGCTGGCGGGCGACGACGGCGCGCTGCTTGATGAGTTCGAGCAGGGCCAGGAACGCGGCGATGACCTCGTAGCGTGACCGAGCCTCGGCCAGCCAACTGTGGAAGGCCAGCGGTCCCCGCGCCAGGCGCTCGCGGAGCTGGGCCATCTTGCTCTCGATGGTGATCGTATGGGGACGGACCGGGGCGTCAGGGGGCGGGGTGGCGGGTAGCCGCGTCAGGGCGCGGCGAAAAGCCTTGACGAGATCGTCGAGGGTCACGCCCTCCAGGCCGAGGCCGGGCGGTAGCTCTGGCGGCGGCGCTTCGCGGGTGAACGCCTGCCAGCCCTCACGGACTTGGAGAACGGCGGCAGCGCGCTTGAACTGCTGGTACTCGCGCAGTTGCCGCGCCAGGGCTTCGCCCACGTCTTCCTCGTCCTCGTCGTCGGGCGTGGGGGCAGGTGGGCGCGGCAGCAGGCTGCGCGACTTGATGAGGACGAGGCGGGCGGCCACGCTCAAGAAGTCGGCCAGCACGCGGGGGTCTGGGGTGTCCAGCGTACGGACGTAGGCCAGGAACTGGTCCGTGACCTGGGCCAGCGCGACGACGGTGATGTCGAGTTTCTGCTCCTCGATGAGATGGAGCAGGAGGTCGAGGGGGCCGTCGAAGACGGGCAGTTGGACGCGATAGGGTTCGGTCATCCCGATGAGGAAGGGGGCGGGTTCGACCAGGACGGCGGCTCCGGTGGCGTCGTGTCGGCGACGCGGGCCTCCGTGGTCTCCGCCGGCCAGGCGGGCGGCTGCTCCATTGGGGCTGGCCCGTTCTCGTTGGGCACGAGAGGCGCGTCAAAGCCGTTCGGCGCCGGCTCGACCGCCACGGCCACGGCTTCCATGTGGCGGGGCGGCTCCGGCATCGGGAGCGTCCCGCCGTTGAGAACATGGGCGACGCGGGTGACGAGGTCGTCCCGCCAGCGCGGGCCTTGCAGCCACAGGTCGCCGGGGCAGGTGACGGCCACCAGCTCGCGGTGGCCCTTGATGCAGTCGGGCGACAGGCCCAACTCGCGTTCCAGCCACGCGCACACCAGCGCCGTCGCGTCCAGTTGCGCCGCAGTGGGCGTCGCCTGCTCGAAGTTGCCCTGCAGGGCGATGCCGACGCCGCTCAGGTTGTACTGGCGGGCGTGGTTGGCGACGGTTGTCAGGGCGTTGGTCTGGGCGATGCGGCCCTCAGGGTCAATCACGAAGTGGTAGCCGATACCGGGCCAGTTGAGGTCGGTGACGTGGTAGCCCGCGATGATCTCAGCGCCCACGGACGCCGGGACGCCGGTGTGGTGGATGATGAGGTGGCGGATATCGGCCAGACTGCGGCGTGAATAACGCGCCGACGCGTGACGTGGCAGCCGCCAGACCTGATTGAGGAGAGGGAAGGACGGCGGGGCCACGGCGTGGTCGGCGGGCGCGGGCGGTGACGCCACCCGTGCCGCCCCACCGCTCGCCTCGCGTAGCGCCAGCAGTTCGCTCCCTAGCGCCTTGAGCTGGACCTGGCCGGGCGTCGGCTCCGTCAGCGCCAGGCGCTCGAAGTACTGGGTGGAAACACCGTTCTCGTTGAGGCGATCGGTCAGGGGGAGGCCGCACATCACCAGCCCGTAGTGGTCCAGGAAGGCCAGGAAAGCGCCGTCGACGGTGCAGCCGGTTTCCGGGAAGAAGCGGCCCGTCGTCATCGGGGCCGGCGAATCAAACATGCCCACTCTCCTCCACAAACAGTATACCTGAACTCCGTCATTATACGCCCCCGTCGCGTGTCGGGCAAATGTTTGCGGACGCATCCGGCGAGCAGCCGTCGCTGCAACTTTGGCGGATGCGGGGCGTATAGCCTTCAGACAGACAACAGGAGTTCTGACATTGGAAAGGATATGAGGAGATGGAGCAGGAGTATTCGAACGAGTCCGTGGCGGTGACGACGACGCCGGTGAGCAACCCGCTGCCCGCGCTGCCGCCGGTCGCCTTGCCCAATGGGGCGAGTGGCTATGGGACGCAACCTATCACTGACTATGACCGTCTGATGGCGGCCCTAGCGCATGCCAGCATGTGGCTCAACCTCGTGACGGGTTTCCTGGGGTTGGCGGTGTCGGCTGGTATCTGGCTGGTCTACCGCCAGCGCCAGCGCTGGGTCGCAGGCCAAGCGCTCCAGGCGACGTTCTTGCAGATTGCCATGATCCTGGGCCTGGGCATGGCGGCGGCCTTCTTCGGGCTGGGCGCCCACTTCTGGTGGACCATCGTCGGGTTGTTGTTCTTCCCGCTCGCGTGTGTGGCCGGGCTGCTGTCTGTCGGGCTGTTCTTCTACAGCCTGTACGGCGCGCTCCAGGTCTACACGGGCCGCGACTTCCGCTATCCCATCGTCGGGATTGTCGTGGATACGCCCTGACGTGGGCCGGTGAAAAGAGGAGGCGGTCGGTGAGGTTCACCGACCGCCTCGCTATTTCTAACCAATCCAGCCGAGCAGGAACACGCGGAGTTGCTCCAGCGGCGCCCACCAGGCCTGCGTGGGTTGGGTCGGCGGCACGTCCGTCGGCCCCAGCGTCCGCTTCTCGATGAGCGGTAGCCACTGGTAGAACACCGGCGTTACGGTCCCGGTCGGCGTAGCCGTTACAGTGGCCGTGCCGGTAGCAGGTGTGACCGTGCCTGTGGCCGTGCCGGTGGGGGTGCCAGTGGCGGGCGTCACGGCGCCTGTTACCGTGCCGGTTGGTGTGGGCGTACCGGTCTCAGTGATGACCGTCGTCCCTGTGGGAGTCGGTGTACCGGTGGCAGGGGTGACGGTCCCCGTGGCCGTGGCCGTGGGTGTGCCGGTCTCCGGGGTGACCGTGCCGGTCGTGGTCGCGGTCGGCGTGGGTGTGCCGGTCTCCGGCGTGACCGTAGCCGTCGCCGTCCCGGTCGGCGTCCCGGTCGCCGGTGTGACCGTACCCGTGGCCGTGCCCGTGGGTGTGCCGGTCTCCGGCGTGACCGTGCCGGTCGTGGTTCCGGTCGGCGTGGGCGTCCCGGTCTCAGCGATGACCGTCGTCCCGGTCGGGGTCGGCGTGCCGGTGGCTGGGGTCACGGTGCCGGTGGCTGTCCCCGTCGGCGTCCCTGTTTCCACGATGCTGGTCCCAGTTGGCGTTGGGGTACCCGTCTCGCCGACAACAGTTGTGCCGGTGGGCGTCGGTGTGCCCGTGGCGGGTGTCACCGTGCCGGTGGCTGTCCCCGTCGGTGTGCCCGTCTCGACAACAATGGTCGTGCCCGTAGGCGTAGGCGTTCCGGTCTCAACCACGACTGTCGTCCCTGTTGGCGTGGGCGTCCCCGTCTCAGGGGCGATAGACGTCCCAGTGGCCGTCGCTGTACCCGTCGCCCCGCTCGTGGCGGTGCCGGTCGGTGTCGCCGTGCCTAGTGGAAGCGTCGCAATCTGGACAGCCGCGGTGCGCGTGTAGACGCGGTTGAACGCATCGGTGATGACAGCCGTATTGGTAATCGTGCCCGTCGCGTCCATGTGCGCGCGCGCCGCGAAGCTCAGGCTGATGTTCTGGCCCTGCGGGACAGCCCCTTGCCACCAGATCGCGTTACGGGTCGGGTCATACGTGGCCCCGTTGGGCAACGTTCCCGTCAGCACCGTCAGGCTGCCTGGCACGGCGTCGTACACCGTGACCGACGAGCCGGGGTTTGGGCCACCGAGCATGTCGTTCATCAGCCCAATGGTGAAGGTCATGACACCGCCGGGTGCGACGGTCGGGGGGACTACTGTCTTGAAGACGCCTAGCGTCGGCAGCGTGCCGGTCGGCGTTGGGGTTGCCGTGCCGGTACTCGTCGCGGCCGGGGTCGACGTGGTCGTCCCGGTGGCGGTGCCCGTCGGTTGGGGCAGACTCAGCGCGATGTCACGGACAGTATTCTCGTATAGCGAGGCCAGTGGGATGACCTCGCTATATGGCTCGAAGCCCGGCGCGCTGCTGCGCAGCGTGACATCCGTGCAGCCGGCCAGATATTGGCCCGGCACGAACAGGCTATAGTAGCCGTCGGGGCCAGTCTCGGTGGCGAAGGCGCGCGGTCGGCACACCAGTACCGACACCGTCGCGCCCGAGATGACACCGGTCGGGCCGAGAGCCGCGTCGTAGACATGGCCCGTGAGGGTCACATTGCCGGACGGCGGAGTGGCCGTGGCGGTGGGGGTGGTATCCGTTGCCTGCGCGGGAGGGGCGGCCGAAGCGTTCGCCGTGAAAAGTAGCGCGCTGGCGACGGCCAGGCCCACGAGGGTCACGGCGAGCCAGGTCGCCGCGGTACGTCGTAGCATAGTCGTCTCCTTATGGGGTGGGGGTGGGGGCACAAGCGGGGTGCGCCAGACACGGCACGGTGCAGGGGGCCGCAGCTTCAAGCACGGCGGGAGCCAAAGTATAGCAAGAACAGTGCGAGAGTCAATGTGGGCAGGAGTCTTTGGTAGCGCGCCCGCATTCCGCTATGATTGAGGCAGAGGGTGATGACGACCCTCGACGCTTACCAGGGAGGGCGCATGTTCGAGGCGGTTCAACGGGCGATTGTGGTGGCGGCGCACCCCGATGACATGGAAACCATTATGGGCGGGACGGTCACTCTGTTGACGGAGCGGGGCGTGCAGTTTGTTGAGGTCCTGATCACGAATGGCGACATTGGAGCCAGTGGTGAGTTGCCGCCCGACCTGACGCGGGCCAGCCTGGCGGCGCGGCGGCAGGCGGAAGCGCGGGCGGCGGCACGCGAGTTGGGGGTGCAGGACGTGGTGTTTCTGGACCGCCCCGACGGCGAGGTCGTGGCCAACCTCGACCTGCGCGCCGATATCGCGCGGCTGTACCGCGAGGTACAGCCCGACACCCTGTTCACCTTCGACCCGTGGTGGGCAGGGCAGGCGCACCCCGACCACACGGCGGCAGGCCGCGCCGCCATCGACGCCTACATGCCGTCCAAGATGCCGCTGTACCACCCGGAACAACTACACGGCGGCGTGCGCGTGGCCGACATCAAGCAGGTCTACCTGTTCGGCGGGAGTGGTGGGCAGGAGACGCTGGTCGACGTCACGGCCTACTGGGAGCGCAAGCGCCAGGCCTGCCTGCTCCACCAGTCGCAATTCCCCGACCCGCAGCAGTCGCTAGAGTGGCTGGAGCGCATGGGTAAAGAGATCGGCGCCCGGCTGGGCGTGACCTACGCCGAATCGTTCACCAAGATGAACGTCTGGTAACAGGGGGCAGGGGGCAGGGGCCGGGGGGCCAGGGGGTAGGTAACAGGGAATAGGGGCTAGGGGCGAGGGGACAGGCGTTAGGGGCTGGGGCAACTGTTGTCTTACTAACCCCTGGCCCCCTCCCCTCGCCCCTGTTACCTGGCCCCTAGCCCCTATTCATACCGGGCGAGCGTCGCCTTGGCCAGCTCGACTTCTGGCGCGCCAAGCTCCTCGTAGAGGGCGATGGCCTGCTCCAGGTACTGGCGGCCCTCGGCCAGCTTGCCTATCTCGGCCTCGTTGACCCCCAACTCATAGAGCGCGTAGGCCACGCCTGTGTGGTCGCCGGCCCGGCGGTTGAGGTCGAGGCTCTCTTTGAAGAGGGCCTCGGCCTGCGCCCGGTCTCCTTCGGCAACGTAGGTTACGCCCAGGGAGTGGAGGGCATCGCCGAGCGTGCTGTCATCGTGCGTAGCCCGCGCTTGATCGGCGGCGCGCTGAAACATCGTGCGTGCTTCGTCGAGCCGCCCTTGCTGGGCGATGGCATTGCCGATTTCCAGCATCATGGCGTCCTTGAGTTCCTGGTAGCCAGTCTCGTCGGCCAGGGCCAGGGCTTCGTTGTAGTGTTCCTCCGCCGCTTGCCACTCTTCCTGCTCATAGAGGAGGTAGCCAATGTGACGAGTAACCTCGGCGACGTGCCGCGTGTCATTGAGCTTCTTGTACAGGGCCAACGACTTCTGATACGTCTCGATAGCCTCACGACGCTTGCCCTGGTAGGCCTGAACCTCAGCCAATTCCCGGAACGTCTCGGCGTCGTCGGCTGGTGTGCTAAAGGCGTCGGAGGCCCGCTCGTAGGCGCGCTCAGCATAGGCATACTGGCCGATACTGGTCAGAATGTCGCCAATCAGGTCTTCCGCTCGCCCCAGCCCTTCTCTGTCCCGTGCATTCTCGAACAGATCCCGTGCCGCGTGGGACAGGGAGATGGCGGCATCAACCTCGCCGTTCTCAAATAGCGTCTTGGCCTTCGTGAATGTCTCTTCTGCCTTGACTCGTCGCTCGTCTGTTGTCTTGCTGGGCTTGCGCCAGAACATAAGCACCCCCACATGGCTCGGTTGTGGACGCGTGGCTAGAGGCTGCACGATTGTAGACGGGAGCGGCGTAGCCGTCAAATGCGGTGTCTGCCACCCTGGAGACGCACCAGTGGGACCGCCGGATGCCCCCTGTGGCGCTGGTAGGGGAGAGTCGGGGCGAGAGCGGGAACGTTACAGTGCGGGCCGCGCCAGTCGCTCGATCTTGTCGCCCGTGTCGGCCCAGGTGATGGCCGACAGGCCCAGTTTCTGACGTAGCGTGTCGGAGGGCATCCCTGTCTGGAAGTCCCGCACCGCCGACGTCATCCGCAACATCTCGAACGAGACGTCGGGCAGCCCGGCCCGCTGGGCCAGATCGGTCAGTACAT
Source organism: uncultured Anaerolineales bacterium (assembly GCA_964557745.1). GTDB lineage: Bacteria > Chloroflexota > Anaerolineae > Epilineales > JAHCIE01 > JAHCIE01. The sequence continues at coordinate 8,814 of CAZLBQ010000008.1, read as the reverse complement.
ATTCCAGGTTGCGCGGCGTGCACTCGAACAGCTTCACGCGCGGCGCGTACTGGCTCTGGTAGGCCGCGAACGCCGTGGCGAAGTCGTCGGGCAGGCGGAGCTTGCGCTCCTTGTGCTGCTGACGGGGATTGGCGTAGCGTACGTAGAGAACGGGGCCGCCGCTCGCCTTGAGGTCCAGGTGGTCGAGGGCGATATTGACACACTCGCTCTTCTTGATACCCGTTGTGAGGATGAGGCTGACCAGCAGGTAGGGGCGAGCGTCCGGCTTGTCGGGCTGGTCGCGCATGGCGCGCGCCGCCTGGAACAGCGCGTTGACCTGGTCATCGTACAGGATGTCGGGCAGCTTCGAGGGCACCGGCTGGTGGACGATGACGGCGGCCGGATCCTCGCGCAGGACTTTGCTGTCGGCTAGCCACTTGAAGAATACCTTAAGCGTCGTGACGCGGCGGGCGTAGGACTTGGCGTTGCATGGCTCGGCGCGCTCGTGGGCCAGCCAGAACAGAAAGTCTTCGAGCTTGCGGGTGGTGAGGCGCGTCACAGGAGTATTCCCGCCCACGCGTTGGCTCAAGAGGTGCAGGTCGCTGCGAAAGGCCTTGACGGTATGCGGGCTGAACCCCTGGCTGAGCATGTGGGCCTGGAACGCGCTGGCGGCGGCCGCGAGGGATGGATCCGCCCCGAGGTCGGGCAGTTGCACCACGGGCGGTGGTGGGGAGGCCGGCCGACCCGGCTGGGGAAACAGGGACAGTTGCTCAGCGCGCGCCATAGCCTCTCCTTGTGGCATAGACTCTGAGGGTTGCGGCCAACCCCCAGAGTCTCACCTCCCAACCACAACATCTAGTGTCGCCTAGCCAGGAGAGTACCACAGATAGAGAGGCTTGTCAAGAGGAGGTTAACATATTATCGCGGTGCGGGATACGCGCTTGATCTGGCGCGCACCAGGTGCGGCAGGAACTGGCGCGGTGTCACCTGGTAGCCGCGCAGGATGACGCCGTAGGTGCCGACGGCCCACAACATGCCGTCAGGAGCATGGGCGAGCTTCAGGAGAGCCTGGCGCGTCGGCTCGGAGTTCGCGCCGACGATCACCGTCCACGCCCCGTCGCGGAATTCCAGGATGACGCCGCCCGAGCCGACGGCCCACGCGCTGTTGGGCGACGCCGCGTAGACGCTATACAGGCTCGCCGACGTCGGGCTGGCGACCTCCTGCCACGTGCCGTTGACCAGGTGCAGGATGACGCCATTCGCGCCGACGATCCAGCCCGTTGCGCCGACCAAGGCGACGCTGTTGAGTTTCTGGGCCGTGGGGCTGACGACGCTCTGCCACTCGCCGTTGACCAGGTGAAGGAGGGCGCTGTAGCCCGCCCCACGCAGGTCTCCCACCGCCCAGCCCTCGTCGCTATTCAGGGCCACGCCGTTGAGGTCGACGCCGACAATAGGTGTGATGTTCGACCACGTCCCGCCCTCGAGCCGGACGAGCGTCCCGGCGGCCCCGACGGCCCAGCCGTCCTGCGGGCCAGACAGAGCGAGGCTGCGCAGCGGGAGGGAGGTGGGGCTGGACACCGTCTGCCACTGACCGTTATCGAGGCGCAGGATCGTCCCCTGGTTTCCCACAGCCCAGCCAGTTGTGCCCATCAGGGCCATGTCGTAGAGGGTGTTGCGTGTCGGGCTGGTCGCCGCGGTCCATGCCCCATCCTCGTAGCGCAGCAGCGTCCCCCCGGCGCCGCCGGCCCAGCCCGCGCCGCTGTCGAAGGCCGCGGCGTACAGGCTGCCGCTCGACGGGACGCGGGTGGTACTCCACTGGCCGTTCTGCAGCCGCAGCAGCGCGCCGGTGTACCCGACGGCCCAGCCTGTCCCGTTGGCGCGGACGTCGGCGTCGAGCAGGGCGAAAGCTGTCGGTCCGTTGGCCGAGGCCCAGCGCCCGTTCTGACGGTGGGCGTAGACGGCTTGCGGTCCGCCGGGGCTGAAGCGCCAGCCCACGGCCCAGCCCTCGCCTGTACTCTGCATCGTGAGGCCGACCAGGGACGTTGTGTCGGTGTACTCAATCTGCCAGCCGCCCGCTGTCGTGTAGTGGGCGATGACGCCGAGGAAGTCGTTGGACGTAGGCTCGTAGTACTCGCCCACCGCCCAGCCCTCGTCGCGATTGATGAAGGCCAGGTCGGTGAAGTTGATCTGGCGGCCGTTTACCGTCGGCATCTCGTATTCAGACCAGCGCCCGTTGAGCAGGCGCAGGCCCTGCGACGCCGTCGATTGGCTGCTGTGCGTGCCGCCGACAGCCCAGCCCTCCCCTGGTCCTATGAGGGTGATGGCGTTGAGGTCGCGGCTGCCCACGCGTCCGCGCCACAGCCACCGGCCCTCCAGGAGTTGAAACACCGAGCCTACCTGGCCGACCATCCAGGCCTCATCACCCAGTTGCGCGACGGCGATGGGCGCGTCGGGGTGGGCGGGCGGCGCTTCACCCGGCGTGACGGGAATCGGTACCTCCCGCCAGGCCGTCCCGTCCCAGCGCAGCGCGACGCGATCGCCCGCGTCGCCGCCGACGGCCCAGCCGTTGGTCGGGCTGGTAAAGAACAGACCGCGCAGATCGAACGTAGTGGGGCTGGGGACGGCGAGCCAGTCGTTGCCCTGCAGCCGCAGGATCGTTCCGGCATCGCCGACGGCCCAGCCATCGCCAGCCGCCGGGACGGCGACGGCGCGCAGGATGTGACACGTGACCAGCGCGCACCGCCACGAGGCCAGCGGCGTGTCAGACTGGGCGCGTAGATCAGGGAGACGAGTGGCAAGAGTGACAACAAGGGCCAGGAGAAGGGCCAGAGCCAAAGCGAGGGGGGCGCGACGCATGACGGATCCTCCACGGAGATTAAACTCACCTATCTATATAAACGTTGGGCGAGTGGGGAGAGTGACGCGCCTCCGTGCCCTTGCGCAAACTCGCCCTGGCGTGGTATAGTTGGGCTATGTCCAGCCTCCTCAGTCATGTCGAGACGCTGCGCCAGACCGCGTTGGACGCCCTGTATCCGCCGCGCTGTGTTGGCTGTGATGCGCCGGGCGGCTTGTTTTGCGACGACTGCCGGGCTGCCATCGACCCCATCCCGCAACCCGCCTGCCCACGCTGCCTGGCGGCGCTACGCTATGGTGTCGAGTGTCCCGTCTGTCCAACGTATCCCAACGGCCTGAGCGGCTTGCGCGCCGTCGGACTGTACACCGTCGCCACGACAATTGAGGGACGCCGCGACCGTCAGAACGACCCGCCACTGACCCACGCCATCCACCGCTTCAAGTACCACCGTCAGCACAGCCTGGCCGCCGTGTTGGGCGACCTGCTCTGCGATGAATGGCGCCTGGCAGATGTCGCCGCGACCGTCGTCGCGCCGGTCCCCAGCCACCCGCGCCGCCTGGCGGTGCGCGGCTACGACCACGCCGACCTGTTGGCGCGGCATGTAGCAGGGCGATTAGGGCTGCCCGTGCTCGGCGAGCGGCTGGCGCGGGTCCGCAACACCATCGCTCAGGCGACCAATCGGCTTGGCGAGGCCGAGCGTCGCGCCAATATGGCGGGCGCGTTCGTGGCGGACGCCCTCCCGCTCGACAGCGTTGTCCTACTCGTTGACGATGTCTACACGTCGGGTGCGACCATGACGCAGTGCGCGGCGGCGCTGCGGGGAGCGGGGGCGAAAGACGTGTGGGGGCTGGTGCTGGCCCGTGCGCCGCGTTGACATTTCCACGCCAGGGCTTTATAATGCTGGTATCCCCGTTCAGGTTTCCCATAGCGCCCAAGGAGGCCGCATGGAGTTGCGAATCATCAATCGCCACGGCGAAGTTTCAGACACATTGCGCACGTACGTCGAAAAGAAGATGAAGAAGTTTGACCGCTTGCTGACCGACGCGCAGGGGGTGGACATCGAGTTATCGACCCAGGCGACCCGCACCCAGGGCGAGTTGAACACGGCTCAGGCGACGCTGCGGGCGGGGCGCGAGGTATTGCGCGCCGAGGTCAAGTCCCCCGACCAGTTCGAAGCCATCGACCAGATGATCGCCAAGCTGCAGCGCCAGGTTGAGCGCTACAAGGGCAAGCGGCAGGACCGCCGTCACGGTCGCGGCCAAATTGCCGCGCCGGCTCCCGCTGTCGCCACGGTCGAGGCGGAGGCGGTGCTTGAGGAGACCGAGGAAGAAGCCCCGGTCGTCCGCCGCAAGCGCTTCCAGACCTTCCCAATGACAGAGCGGGAAGCCGTCGAGCAGATGGAACTCCTCGGTCACGACTTCTTCCTATATCAGAACCCAACGTCGGGGCGCATCAACCTGGTGTATCGCCGTAAGGACGGCGGCTACGGAGTCCTCGAACCAGAAATCGCGTGAGACTTCCGACCCCGCGTCGGAGGTCTTGCGAACCTGGTGATCGTTCAAGGGCTGGTATTCTGAGCGCGACGGCTGGACACGCCTCGTCAGGCTATCCCTGGCGGGGCGTGTGTGTTGGGAGGAAGCGTGGCCCAGGTGGATGAACTCAACGGCGGGCCGAACGGCGCGGGACATGCGGCCGTGCCGCCAACTCCCGTCTCGGCCGACCGTGCCGAGACCCTCACGGCCCTGGCGACTCTCGACGGCGCGCTGGCGGCGCTCGATGCGGCCCCCACGCTGGCGCCCGACCTGGTGGCCCATCTCCAGGCGGCTCGCGAGGCCGCCGCGCTCCTGAAGCGCCTGCTGGGTGTCCCCACCGTGTCCCAGCCCCGCCTGCTCCTGGCCGACCCCGACGTGGCCCGCGTCGACCGCCTGCTGCCCGTTCTCGCCGACGCCGGCTTTAGTGTCGAGGCGCTGGCGCAGGGCGACGGCCTTTCCCTGCGCGCCCGGCTGTGGCGCCCCCACCTCGTGCTGGCCGCGCTGCCCGTTGTTCAGGCTCAGCCGTCCCTCGTCGCTGAGATCAAGACGACGTGCGGGGCCGCCGTCGTCGTTCTGACGGGGCGCGTCGCGGCGCGCGCGGCGGCCCTCGTCGCGCCCGGCGTTGACGAGTACGTCATGGACAGCCTGCCACCCGCTACGCTGACCTTCAAGCTCCACAGCCTGCTCAAGCTCGAAGACGGCGAGGCGATGCGGTTGGAATACGGCCCGCTGCGCATCGACCGCCAGACCCAGACCGTCACCCTCGATGGGCGGCTGGTCAAGCTGACCCCGACGGAGTACAGCCTGCTCTACCATCTGGCGGCCCAGGGGGGACGGCTGATTGGCCACGAGCAATTGTTACATCAAGTGTGGGGGGAGCAGTACACCGAGGCCAAGGACTACCTGTGGGTCCACCTGAGCCGGCTACGGCGCAAGCTGGCGCTGCCCGGCCAGCCCTCGCTCATCGTCACCGAACGCGGCCACGGCTACCGCCTGCGCATCGTACGGTAGCAGCGACTGTTATCCTTCACGACCAATAGCTTGCGCTACCTTACCATCTAAGAGGAGGAGCTTGGCCTTCGAAGGCGAGAGCTCTTCCAGCACCTCCAAGACTTTACGGGCATCATCATTGCGCCCTGCCTCAACATAGATCTCCACCGCGTGAGAAAGACGAGCTGGATCTTGCTTCCCACCCATAGCCATGTACTTGTCAACCATCTCCAATGCCTTCCTTGGCTGGTTCAAGGCTTCGTATAGCAAAGACAGATTGTACGCGTAGGCAGGCTCTTCAGGTACCCATTCAACCACCTTTATGGCATTATCGAGAGCCTCTTCATATTCTCCTGCCCCGTATAGTAGCCTTTGTAGTTGATTGAACAGAAACGCCTTTTCCCTTACTGGCATATCTACATTGCTAACTAAGTCCATCACGATGGGCTTTATAATAGGCACGTAGTCCACTTCCCTATCCACAGCAGAAGCATAAGTCACAATCCACATAATCGCCGGTTTCAGGGCATCAAGTCCATACTGCTTGTAGTCCCCTTGATTGATGAATATCTTGACCAAGAGATCGATAGCTCGCTTCGACCCGGAAGGTGCTACCATCACTGCAGCAGTGAATAGCTCTTGCCCAAGGCCTAATCTATCTTCGAGTGCAGGGAGCAGCCTATCAGCTTGTCTGAAGTCGCTAACTGCTATAGCCTCGAGAAACATTGATCGAACATCCTTCAATATTCCAAAACTGTCTGGCGCATCTTTATTAACTACATCGTTTCCCTTGACCTCCGTAGTGGAAAGTTGTATTAATCGACGCTCTATTCTGTCCAAGGTGGACGCAATCGAGGATAGAGAAACCCCACCTGATCCTGGAGTGTAACCTGCCTTTTCGAACTCATCAACGAATTGTTGAATAGCTTTAATGGACTCATAAGTTGATCGCGGTGTGCTGATATCATAAGATAAGGTCCTGATGCCAGCTAAGTCAAAAGGCAATACTTCGCCTCGCTTTATAATCTGTATAAACGGCTTCCCTGTCTCATGGCGACGACCACACTCATAGAAGACATTTGGATTGTGATTGGTTAAGTCGATTATACATAACTCTGCGTCCTGGACAAGCTGAATAATATCCGCTGTGATAACTGCCGGACGTGGAATCTTATCTGCCCGAATCACAGCAAAATTGTACTTCTCTAAGGCGGGTTGTATAACCAATTCATACAGGTCATCAGCAGCCTGACGGACAGGACCTCCGTCCTCACCAATCGGGGATATAACAAAGCAGACCTTGCCCTTCGCTGGCATAGCAACCCTCCCCATTTGCATATCCGGCAATACTCGAAGTTGGGCTAATACTAACACAAATAGCACCAGCAGTCAAATGACATTTAGGGATGGCAGCGGGCTGGAAACCAATACTAGCGGATGGCTATTCCTTTGACTAACATCATCTACAACGCCTTCATCAAAACTATTTCATCTTCCCTTCTCCAGCAGCCGCCGTACTTCCGTGGGCCAGGTCGTGACGCGCCCGGCGCGGTCCGTCACGATGTGCGTCGTGAAGCCCGTCACGAGCAGCGTCCCCTCCCGCGCCACCTCGTAGGCAAACGTCAGCTTCCGCGACCTCAGGTCCGACACCCACGTCCGCACCACCACCAACTCGTCATAGCGCGCCGGCAGCAGGAAGCGCGCCCCGACTTCGCTCAAGGGCAGCAAATAGCCCGCCCGCTCGAACTCGGCGTACGATGAGCCTTGCTGACGCATCCAATCCGAACGGCCCGCCTCGAACCAGACAATGTAGGCCGTGTGGTGAACTATGGACATAGAGTCGGTTTCGGCGTAGCGGACACGAATCGGGGTCTCGCTGATGAAGCCACGGGACTCAGGCATAGGGCGCTCCGTTCCTGGGATGCCCTACGTTTTACTCGCAGCAGGGGAGTTTGTCAATGTCGCAGCCAGCGATCTTCCTGGACGACGGTGGGGTGATGAACGACAATCGCGCGCGGGGGCCGCAGTGGCAGCGGCTGCTGGGCGAGTTCTTCCCACCGCGCCTCGGCGGGACAGCGGAGGGCTGGGCGCGGGTGAACCCCGTCGTCGCCAACCGCCTGTTCGAGGAGTATATGACGACGGTCCTGGGCAGCGGGCGCGACTACCACACCTACTGGCGTGAGTATCAGATCGACTGGCTGCGGGGGATGGCGGACATGCTGGAGGTCGCCCTGCCACCCAGCGACGATGAGGTATTTGCCCTGGCGGAAGCGGCAGCGGCCTACGTGACGCCCCGCGTGCGGTCGGCCTTCCCCGGCGCGGTGGACGCCATCCGGGACTTACACGCCCACGGCTTCACGTTGTACACGGCCTCCGGCGAGCGCTCTGTCGAGTTGGCGGGCTATCTGACGGGTATGGGGGTACGGGAGCGATTCACGCGGCTCTACGGCCCCGACTTGGTGAGCACGTTCAAGGAAGGGCCGCACTATTACGCCCGCATCTTCGCCGACGCGGGTATCGCCCCGCAGGACGCCCTCGTCGTGGACGACGCGCCGTCGGCGCTCGGCTGGGCGTGCGAAGCGGGGGCACGCGCGGTCCTGGTGGGACAGGCGGCCGACGGCTGGCAGGGGGAGCGCATCGCCAGCCTTGCCTCCCTGCCGACATTCCTCCACAAGAACTGAATCTGAACAGTTATTCTGTCAATTCTGTTGATTCTGTCTAAAAAGCCTTACTCGCGGCGGGCCAGTCCCTCGCGCCAGGCGAAGACGGCCGCCTGGGTGCGGTCGCTGACGTGGAGCTTGCTGAGGATGTTACTGACGTGCCCTTTGACCGTCTTCTCGCTGATGACCAGCCGCTCGGCGATCTCAGCGTTGGACAGGCCGTCAGCGATGAGCCGCAGCACCTCCAGTTCGCGGTCGCTCAGTTCCGTCGCCGGTGAGGACGTCGCGCCTCGCCCACCGCGTAACTCCTGCGCCAGCCGCGCCGCGATACGTGGGTGCATCACCGTCTCGCCTCGCGCCGCCGTGCGCACCGCGTCGGCCAGTTCAGCCGGGCCAATGTCCTTGAGCAGGTAGGAGAGGGCGCCGGCCTTGATGGCCGGGAAGATGTACGAGTCGTCGTGGAACGAGGTCAGGACGATGACCTGCGAGCGCGGGCTGACGCGGCCAATCTGACGCGTCGCCTCGATGCCGTCCATTTCCGGCATTACCAGGTCCATCAGGACCACATCGGGAACGGTTTCCGCCGCCAGCCGCCCCAGATGGATATGGCGGAGTAGCTCCCACGATCACCGCCGAGCGGGCGGGTACCTGGTATCGAGGTACCCGCCCGTTACCACTGCCAGGACAGCACAAACTTGCCCAGGCGACTGTCCTGATGCACCGCGGTGTAGCGATTGCCGACGGGCTCGACCACCGACACCTCGCACGGCTCGTTGTCTTCGGCCGGGATGAAGCTGCG
>CAZLBQ010000007.1:0-28974 GCA_964557745.1 uncultured Anaerolineales bacterium | reverse complement strand
CAGGTCAACGCCGGACCGCGCGCGGGCGATAAGGCGAGCGCCCGCGCCGCCCGCGACACGGCGCGCAGCGCGTTGACCCAGTTGGAGGCGACGACCAAGACCCAGGTGGACGCGGCCCAGGCAGCGGTGGACGCCGCCGAGAACCGGCTGGCCCTCGTGCGCCAGGGGCCGCGTGACGAGGACATCCACACCGCCGAGGCCGCCGTCGAGCAGGCCAAGAACACGCTGTGGGGCTACCAGGCGACACGCGATGGCGTGTGCGGCGACAAGAAGCGGCTGGGCGACTACCGCTGCGACCAGGCTCAGGCCAACGCCCAGGCTGCCGAGGCCGCCGTCCAGACGGCGCAGAACCAGTTGGCGAAGATGCGCAACGGCGCGCTGCCGGAAGAGGTGCAGGTGGCCGAGGCCGCGCTGGCCCAGGCCAAGGCGGACCTGGCCGCCAGGCAGGCGACGACGGCGCCGGCCCTCAATGCCGCCCGGGCCGCCCTGCAGAGCGCCGAGGCGCGGCTGCGCGACGCCGAGACGGGCGCGACCGACGAAGAGCGGGCCATCGCCGAGGCCGGGCTGGACCAGGCCAAGCGGTCGCTGGCCGACCTCCAGGCGATGCGCGACAACCCCATTGCCGCCAACGCCCAGGTCGACACGGCCCAGGGCCAATTGAATGTCGCGACGGCGGCGGAGGGGGGAGCGAAGGCCAAGCTGGACGCGCTGCGCAACGGTGCGACGACCCAGCAGGTAGCGGCGGCGCGCGCCCAGGTCGCCCAGGCCGAGGCGGCGCTGGCGCTGGTCAACGCCCAGGTCGCCAAGCTGAACGTCGTCGCGCCGCGTGACGGTGTCTTGAGCCGCCGCTCGGCGCACGTCGGGGAAGCGGTGTCGGTGGGCGCGGCGCTGATGACCCTCGCCCCGCTACGCGACCTGAAGCTGACGGTATACGTACCCCAGGACCGCATCGGCCAGGTCATGCTCCAGCAGCCGGTCGAGGTCCAGGTCGACTCCTTCCCAGGCGAGACGTTCCAGGGCGCCGTGACCTTCATCTCGCCCCAGGCGGAGTTCACGCCGCGCAACGTTCAGACCCAGAGCGACCGGGCCAAGACAGTGTTCGCCGTCCGGGTGCGGCTGCCCAACGCCGACCTGCGCCTCAAGCCGGGCATGTTCGCCGACGCGCGCTTCGTCGGCGGGAGGTAGCGCCATGCTCGAACGCATTCGCGCCCTGGTGGTCAAGGAGTTCATTCAGATCGTCCGCGACCCGCGCACCCTGGCTCTCATCATGGTCCAGCCCATCATGATGTTGTTCCTGTTCGGCTACGCCATCAACACCACGGTCGACCACATCCCCACCGTCATCGCCGACGAGACCCGCGACCAGCGCAGCCGCGATTTCGTGCGCGCCGCTGTCAATACCGGCTACTTCGACGTCGTGGCCGATGTCCCGGACGCGCGGGCGGCGCGCGCGGCCATCGACAGTGGCGCCGCCAAGGTCGCCTTCATCATCCCGCCCACGTTCGGCGCAGACACGCTGGCGGGGCAGCCCGCTCAGGTCCAGACACTCATCGACGGCTCGGACCCCAACGTGGCTCAGACGGCGCTGTTGACGGCCAGCACCCTGGCCCAGGTGCGGGGCGTGCGGCTGATGGCCCAGTCCCTGGGCCGCGCTGTCACACCGCCCCTCGACCTGCGGCCGAACATCCTCTACAACCCCGGCCTGCTCAGCGTCAACTTCATGATTCCCGGTCTGATTGGCGTCGTGTTGCAGGTGCAGGCCGTGCTACTGACGTCCTTCGCCGTCGTCCGCGAGCGCGAGCGCGGCACCCTGGAACAACTGGTTGTGACACCCATTCGCCCCGTCGAGCTGATCATTGGCAAGCTGCTGCCCTATGTGTTCATCGCCTTCGCCCAGGTGAGCGTGTGCCTCATGATCGGTACGCTCTGGTTTGGCGTCCCCATCAACGGCAGCCTGTTGCTCTTGCTGCTCCTGTCGCTCTTGTTCCTCATCGGCGCGTTGGGCATGGGCCTGCTCATCTCCACCGTCTCGCGCACCCAGGGCCAGGCCATGCAGACAACCATGTTCACCGTCATCCCGACGTTCCTCATCACCGGCTTCATGTTCCCCCGCGAGTCCATGCCGCAGGCGATTCAGCTGCTCTCGTACGTCCTGCCCCTGACCTACTATCTACAAGTGCTGCGGGGTATCATCCTCAAGGGGGTGGGGCTTGAGTTCCTGTACGGCCAGGCCGTGGCGCTCCTGATCTTCGCCGCCATCATCTCGACCTTGAGCGTCGTGCGCTTCCACAGAAGCCTGGAGTAGTCATGGCCGACACCCTCCCTGCCATCGCCACCCACGCCCTCACCCGGCGCTTCGACGCTCTCACGGCCGTCGATCACCTCGACCTGACCGTGCAGCAGGGTGAGATTCTGGGCCTCGTCGGCCCCGATGGTGCGGGCAAGACGACGACGCTGCGCATGCTGGCCGGGGTGATCGCGCCCTCCGAGGGCACAGCCCAGGTACTTGGCCTGGACGTGGTGCGCGACGCGGCCCTGCTGCGGCGTCGGGTCGGCTACGTAGCCCAGCGCTTCGCCCTGTACGGCGACCTGACCGTCGCCGAGAACATCCGCTTCTTCGCCTCCGTCTACGGCTTGCGCCGCGACTCGTGGACGACGTGGGCGGACGAGATTCTCGCCTTTAGCGGCCTGGCCGAGTTCCAGAACCGTCTCGCCGATGACCTATCGGGCGGCATGCGCCAGAAGCTGGCCCTGGCCTGCGCCCTCATCCACCGTCCGCAGGTCGTCCTGCTGGACGAACCGACGGCGGGCGTGGACCCGGTGTCCCGCCGTGACCTGTGGCGCATCCTGTACCGCTTGCAGGCCGACGGCTTCACCGTCCTACTGTCCACCGCCTACCTGGACGAGGCCGAGCGCTGCCACCGCGTTGGCTTCCTCGCCCTTGGGCAGCTGGTCGCCGTCGGGACGCCCGACGAGTTGCGCCACCGTCTGCCGCTGACCATCATCGAGATTCTGCTCGACGGGGCCAGCCCGGCCGACCTGCGCCAGGCGCGCGCCCTCGCCCTCCAGAACCCGCTGGCCCACAGCGCCCAGCTCTTCGGCGACCGCCTCCATGTCCTGGTGGGCAACCTGGGCGACGCCGACGCTGTGGCCGACACCATTCGGGCGCAGGTGCGCGTCCGGTCGGCCCTGCCCATCGCGCCGACGCTGGAAGACGTTTTCCTGGCCGCCCGCACCGCGCCGGCGTCCGGAGCGGAGGCGAATCATGCCTGAGCCAAGGACGTCCCCGCTGGCCGTCGAGGCCGTCGACTTGACGCGGCGCTTCGGCAGCTTCATCGCCGTCGACAGCGTCAGCTTCGCCGTCGAGCCGGGCGAGGTCTTCGGCTTCCTCGGCCCGAACGGCTCCGGCAAGACGACGACCATCCGCATGCTGTGCGGCATCCTCCCGCCCACGTCAGGGTCGGCCCAGGTGTTGGGCCTCGACATCGTCCGCGACGCCCAGCGCATCAAGCGCCTGATTGGCTACATGAGCCAGCGCTTCGCCCTGTACAACGACCTGACCGTGAGCGAGAACCTGGCCTTCTACGCCCGTGTCTACGGCATCCCCCGCGCCGAGCAGGGACCGCGCACCGCCGCCATGCTGGCCCGCTTCGACCTGACCGCTGCGGCGCGGACGCTGGTGGCCGACCTACCCAGCGGCCTGCGCCAGCGTGTCGCCTTCGCCGCCGCCGCCCTCCACCAGCCCGCCATCCTCTTCCTGGACGAGCCAACCGCCGCCGTTGACCCCGCGGCGCGGCGCGGCTTCTGGGACATGATCTACGAGGTGGCGGGGACGGGCACGACAGTCTTTGTCACCACGCACTACATGGACGAGGCGGAGTATTGCCACCGCCTGGCGTTCATGAGCCGCGGGCGGCTCATCGCCTGCGACACGCCGGCCGGCATTCGTGAGTTGCTTGGGGCGGATATGGTGGAGGTGGACTGCGCGCCGCCCGCGCCGGCCCTCGACGCCCTGGTCGGACAGCCCTGGGTGCGCGCGGCGACGCTCATGGGGGCGCGGCTGCACGTCGTGCTCCAGCCCGGCGCGCCGCCCACGCGGATTGAGGAGGCGCTGCGCGGCGCCGGTGTCGCCGTCCACGCCGTCCACACCGCCACGCCCTCCCTCGAAGACGCCTTCGTGACCCTGATGACCGCGCCACCCCCAACGGGCGGATGAGATGGGCAAAGCGCTGTACGCGCGCTCTTTGCCCTCGGCCCCGGTCACGGCTATAATCAGACCGCCTACCCAACGCGACCCACTCTCGTCTCGCACCCTGCCTGCGCGTTGCGGACCGCCTCCCACCGCCGACGAGGAAGTCGCATGTCGCCTGCCGAGACGCAAGACTGCCCCCTGGGCCGCCCGACCCTGGGCTTTGTCACCTCCAACATCCACGACCCCGTTCACGAGCGGGGCTGGCTGGGGGTGGCCGACGCGGCGTGCGAGCGCGACGCCAACCTGGTCTGTTTTGTCGGCGGGCTACTGGGCGTGCCGGGGCCTGACAGCCAGGCTAACGTCCTCTATGCCCTGGCCGACGCGGCCCACCTCGACGGTGTGGTCGTCCACAGCAACTCCCTCAATCCCCACTACGACCCCCAGATCATCCAGTCCGTCGCTCAGCGCTTCGCCTCGCTGTGCGTCATCAGCAGCGCGGGCGCGTTTGGCTCGGCCCCCTACGTCGGCCTGGGCCAGCAGCAGGGCACGTGCGACATCGTCAGCCACCTTATCGAGGTTCACGACCTGCGCCGCCTGGCCTACCTGACCGGGCCGGAGGCCCACCCCGGCGCCGAGAGCCGTTTCGCCGGCTACCGCCAGGCCCTCGCTGCCCACGGCATCCCCTTCGACCCGGCCCTGGTGACGCCGCCCTCCGACCGCTGGATTAACGCGCCTGCCGACGTCGCGCCCATGCTGCGCCTGCTGCTCGACGAACGCGGCCTGCGTCTCGGCCACGACATCCAAGCCTTCGTCGCCGACTCCGACGCCATCGCCCTGCCCCTGATTAACTTCCTACGGGCGCGCGGCGCGCGGGTACCGGAGGACGTGGCCGTGGTCGGCTACAACGACTACGACGCCTGCTCGACCTTCATCCCCTCCCTGACCACCGTCCGCCCACCGTTCCACGCCAAGGGTCAGTGGGCCGTGGCGATGGCGCTCGCCTGCCGGCGCGGCGACTCGGTTCCCGACCACATCGTCCTACCCTGCGAGGTCAAGGTCCGCCAGTCGTGCGGCTGCGTCGATCCCCTGGTGAGCGAGGCGGGCGGTAGGTCGGCCCCAGCCGACCCGGGCGCGGCAGTGGCCGACCTGCTGGCCCCGCTGCCCGACGCCGCCGAGGCCGCCCGACGGCTGGAAGAGGCGCGGCGGGTGGCGCTGGCCGACGGCCGGCCCGACGTGTTCCTGCGTGAAGTCGAGCATGTCCTCCTGCGCCTGGTCGAGGCTGAGCACGACGCGACGGTCATGCACCGCGTCCTCTCGACCCTACGCGGGGCCTCGTTAGGACGTCTGGCGAGCGGCGACGCGGCCTCATCAGACAACACGACGCCACGACTATCCGACTACCCGATGATCGAGGCCATGTTCCAGCAGGCGCGCGTCATCATCGGCGAGACGGCCCGCCGCGCCCAGGTCTTGCGTGTCCTGCGCGACCAGCAGCATCAAGACACCCTGCGCGCCATCAGCCAGCGCCTCGTCGCCACGTTCGACGTGGCCCGCCTGATGGACACCCTGGCCGCCGAACTACCGCGCCTGGGCATCACCAGTTGTTACCTGGCCCTCTACGCCGAGCCGCAGAGGTACACCTACCCATCCCCGGCCCCTGCCGAGGCGCGCCTCGTCCTGGCGCTGCGCGAGGGGGAGCGGCTGGCCCTGCCGTCGGGTGGGCGGCCCTTCGCCAGCCGTGACCTCATCCCCGATGGGCTGTGGCCGCGCGACCGCTTCAGCCTGGTCGCCGTCCCTCTCTACTTCCAGGACGAGTCATTGGGCTTCGCCCTGTTCGGCATTGGGCCGCGCGAGGCGGCGGTGTACGAAACCCTGCGCGGCCACATCAGCAGCGCCCTCAAGGGAGCCTTGCTGTTCGAGGAGGCCGAGCGCGCCCGCGCCCGCGCCGAGCAGGCCGACCGCCTCAAGACGCGCCTGCTCGCCAACGTCAGCCACGAGTTGCGCGCCCCCTCCAACGTCATCCTGGGGTACACCCGCGCCGCGCAGGCCGCGTCCGACACCACGCCACCTGAGTTGCTGGCCGACCTGCGCCACATCCACACCGCCGCCGAGCACCAATTGCGGCTCATCAACGACCTGCTCGACCTGTCGCGGGCCGAGATTGACGAGCTTGACCTGTCCCTCGTCCTGGCCGACCCGCGCCCACTCATCGAGGACGCCTTCGCCAGCATCGCAGGCGTCATGCGCCCCGACCTGACGTGGCGGCTCGACCTGCCCGAGCGGCTGCCCGTCATGCGCGTCGACCCCGTCCGGCTGCGCCAGATCCTCCTCAACCTGCTCAGCAACGCCGCCAAGTTCGTCAACACGGGCGAGGTCTGCCTGGGCGCCGAGATCGCGCCGCCCCATCTCCATCTCTGGGTGCGCGACACCGGCGCCGGCATCGCCCCGGCGCTGCAGGACCGCATCTTCGAGCCGTTCGTGACTGCCGAGCAGCCCGGCCGCCGCGTGGAGGGCGTAGGCCTGGGCCTGACCATCACCCGCCGCCTCGTCGCGCTCCACGATGGGCAGTTGAGCCTCGACAGCCGTCCCGGCGAGGGGACGACCTTCCACATCTATCTGCCGCTGCCGACGCTGGCCGACCATCCCCGCCCGGCCGACGCCGCCCCGGCCTCCATCGTCCTGGTCATCTCGGCGTGCGCGCCGCCGCTTGAGATCGACGCCTTGTGCCGCCAGCGCGGCTGGGTAGCGCGCCGCCTCGACCCCAGCGACGACCTGGCAGCCGCCCTGGCGAACGGCCCACCCGCCGCCGTGGCCTGGGACCTCACCGACCCGCGTCCGGCCGACTGGCTGCTCCTGCGGCGGCTGCGGCGCCATCCCCAGCTCGTCGACGCGCCGTTCATCCTCTACGGCATGCAGCCGGGGGCAACAGCGACGTTGGACGTGGGCGTGACGAGCTTCGTGGGCAAGTCGGACCAGCCGAGCGCGCTGGTCAGCCTCATCGAGAGCCTGGCCCCTGCCGCGCCGTGCGGCCCCATCCTCATCGCCGACGACGACCCGGCTTTCGCCGAGCTGTGCCGCGGGGTCGCGGCGCGCGCCGCGCCGGGCCGGCCGATCCACCTGGCGTCCAGCGGCCAGGCGGCCATCCAGGCCATGCGCGAGACGCCGCCCGCCCTGGTCATTCTCGACCTGGTGATGCCCGACGGGGACGGCTTCGCCGTGCTGGACTGGATGCGCGGCCAGCCCGCCACGCGCCAGACCCCGGTCCTCGTCCTCAGCAACCGCCTGCTGACCCTGGCTGACGTCAAGCGCCTGGAAACCCATGCCCACGTCACCCTCCAGAGCAAGGGCCTGCTCAGCGACGAGGAGACGATGGCGACGCTCCAGCGCATCCTGAGCGGCGAGCCGCCGCGTGCCCCCAGCCCGGTCGTCAAGCAGGCTATCGCCTATCTCCACCAGAACTATGCCCGTGTCGAGTCGCGCGTCGCCCTGGCCGACGCGGTCGGCGTCAGCGAGGATCACCTGGCCCGCCTCTTCGACCGCGAGCTCGGGATGACGCCCTGGGAGTACCTCAAGCGGTTCCGCGTCCTGCGCGCCAAGGACCGCCTGCGCCACTCGACCGACAGCGTCGAGGCTATCGCCCACCAGGTCGGCTTCCACGACCCGGCCTACTTCAGCCGCGTCTTCCGCAAGGTGACGGGCCAGTCGCCGCGCACCTACCGCGACGCCCCTACGTCGGAATAGTCCAACCCCACGCCGTCAGAGTCCAAGCGCGCCGTGCTATACTGGATAACGGGACTGGTCTGACGTCAGACCACCCGACCGCTCGCCTCTCTCCGTCGTCGCCGCCGACGATTATGGCTCACTGAGCTGTGAGGACACGCGTGACCCGCTTGTTTGGAGAGATCGACCGCCGCACCGTCGCCCAGACCATTGTCGACCAGGTCAAGGACCTTGTCCGCCAGGGCAAGCTCCAGCCTGGACAGAAGCTGCCCTCGGAGCGCGAGCTATCGGGCCAATTGGGCGTTGGGCGCTCGTCGGTGCGCGAGGCTACCAGCGCCATGCTCGCCATGGGCATCATCGAGATTCGGCCCGGCGAGGGCGCCTTCATCCGCCCTGACTTCCCCCAATCCCTGCTCGACCGCGTCGACTGGTCGGCGCTGCTGGGCCACCGCCCTGCTCGTGACTTGATCGAGGCCCGCTTCGCCATTGAGGTCAACACGGCGCGTCTGGCGGCCCGCCGCGCCCGCCCAGAAGACCACGCCGCGCTGCGCCGTCTGGTCGAGCGCATGGCCGCCGCGCCGACCGTCGACGATCTCATTACCTATGACCTCCAGTTTCACCTGACCCTGGCCGAGGCTTCCCAAAATCCGGTGTTCCGCGACATCCTGGCCGGGATGCAAGGTCTCATGCGCGACTCGATGCGCCAGGTGCTGCAGGACGAGGGCCTGCGTGCCCTGGCCCTGGAGCAGCACCGTCGGTTGTGCGCCGCCGTCGAACGCGGCGCCGCCGATGAGGCCGAAGCGGCTATTCGCGCCCATCTCGACAAGGACCTGTCGTTTTTTGGTATCCCCCTCTAGCGCCCGCGCTCCAGGATGAGACTCGCGGGCCACCAACGCTCAAGGAGGAGAGGCATGAGTCACAAAACGCACTCGGTGTGGAGCAAGATGGCGGTCGTGACCGTCGTCGCCCTGCTCATGGCGCTCATCGCGGCGTGCGGTCAGGCGGCCACGCCCGCCCCCGCCCCGGCCCAGGCGCCCACCACCGCCCCGGCCGCGGCCCCCAAGCCGACTGAGGCGCCCAAGGCCGCCGCCCCGACCGAGGCCCCGAAAGCCGCGGCGCCCACCACCGCCCCGGCCGCCGCCAAGCCGACCGACGCGCCGAAGGCCGCCGCCCCCGGTACGCCCAAGAAGGGCGGCAAGATCGTCATGGCTGTGGCCCAGGAGCCAGGCCAGCTCAACCGCTTCTACAACAGCCAGGGCGGCGGCTGGGTTGCCGTGCTGGCCCAGGAGCCGTTCATCGACTTCGACATCAAGGGCAACCCGGTGGCCGTGCTGGCCGCCGAGATTCCCACCCTGGAGAACGGCGGCATCTCCAAGGACTTCCTGACCGTTCGCTACAAGCTCAAGCCCGGCCTGAAGTGGTCGGACGGCACGCCGGTCACGGCCGACGACCTCGTCTTCACCGCCGACGCCTACAACAAGTCCAAAGTGGCCCCGAACCCGAACTCGGGCCTGGCGGGCATCGAGTCGGTGAAGAAGGTCGATGACCAGACCGTGGAGGCCAAGTACAAGAGTATCAACGTCGACTACCTGACCTCCTTCCAGTGGATCCTGCCCAAGCACAAGTTCACCTCGCCGGAAGTAGACAAGGATCACCCCGAGTTGCGCCTGCCGACGGGCACCGGCCCCTTCATCTTCAAGGACTGGAAGGCCGGCAACGAGATCATCGCCGAGCGCAACCCGAACTACCGCGACCCGGCCAAGCCCTACCTCGACGGCATCACCATCAAGATGACCCCCGACCGCAACACGATGCTCGCGGCGCTGGCCGACGGCCAGCTCGACTACATCCACTTCGTGACGGCGTCCGACATGCCGACCCTGGACAAGAACGCTAAGGAAGGCAAGATCAAGTTCGCCACCAACCCTGGCCCGACCCAGATCGAGGCGCTGTGGCTCAACCAGAGCAACGAGGGTGACCCCACCAAGCCGCACCCGGTCCTGGGCGACAAGGCCATCCGCGAGGCGCTCGACTACTCCATCAACCGCAAGGCCATCATCGACACCATCCTGGGTGGCTTTGGCGTCGAGGTCAGCAGCATCGTCCCCGCCGGCTGGGCCGGTCTGGACCGCCCGCTGACGCCCTACGATCCCAAGAAGGCCAACGAGCTTCTAGACGCGGCGGGCTGGGTGAAAGGCTCCGACGGCATCCGCGCCAAGAACGGCGTCCGCGCCAGCCTGCGCTTCACCACCCCCACCGGCGACCGCACCCGCGAGCTGTACCAGCAGCTCATCCAGCAGAACGCCAAGGACGTGGGCATCGAGCTGAAGATTGAGAACCAGCCGAATACCAACCTGTTCGGTAGCTACCAGGAGGGCGGCGTCAAGCAGCGCGGCAAGTACGACATCATGATGAGCCGCGCGGGTGGCAATGTCGACCCCCACAGCTGGCTGATCAACTTCACGACGGACGCCATCCCGACCGACGCCAAGCCGGTGGGCAATCCCTTCTCCCACTGGAGCAACAAGACCTTCGACGACCTGATCAAGCAAGCGGGGTCGACCCTGGACCAGGCGACGCGCAAGAAGCTGTACAACGAGGCGACCAAGCTCCACGCCGACGAGCGCATCTCGCTGCCGCTGTATGCCAACATCCGCGGCATCGCGACCAGCAAGCGCCTCAACGGCCCGGCGCTCAACTGGTGGCGGCTGGAGACCAGCGCCCTCCAGGACGCCGCCGACTGGAGTGTGACTCAGTAGCGCTTCCCGCTTGAGGGTGGCAGGTTGAGAGTTGCGCGTCTGACTTTCAACCTGCCCCCTGTAACCTGCGACTGGAACAGAGGACGTATGACCGCCTACATCATCCGCCGCTTGCTGCAAGCCATCCCGCTCTTGCTGGGCATTAGCATCATCGTCTTCGTGCTCTTACAGATGACGCCCGGCGGACCGATGGCCCTGGCGGATGTGTCGTCGGCCGGCGGACGGGTACGGCCTGAGGACCTGGAACGGCTGCGCGCGAGCATGGGCCTGAACGACCCCATCCACGTGCGCTACCTGCGCTGGCTCGGCAATGTGCTGCAGGGTGACTTCGGCGAGTCCTTCTCGACGGGGCGGCCGGCCATGCTGAGCGTCCTGGAGCGCGTGCCGGTGACCCTGCTCGTTACGCTCCCGTCGTGGTTCATCGCCATTGCGCTGGCGATGTTCCTGGGCATTGTGGCGGCGCTGCGCCAGAATACTATTGTCGACTACGCCGCGACGACGAGCGCCTTCATCGGCATCTCCACGCCGCGCTTCTGGTCGGCGCTGATGCTTCTGTTCATCTTCTCGTTCCAACTCCACTGGCTGCCGGCGGTCGGCCTGTACGACGCGCGGGCCGACTACACGGGGCTGGAGGCCGTGCTGGACCGCCTCCGCCACCTCATCTTGCCGTGGACGGTGATGACCTTCTACGCCTTCGCCAGCCTGACCCGCTACGTGCGCTCGTCGATGCTCGAAGTCCTCACCTCGGACTACCTGCGCACGGCGCGCTCCAAGGGCTTGAGTGAACGCGCTGTTATTGTCGGCCACGCCGTCAAGAACGCCGCCATCCCAGTCGTCACTGTTCTAACGCTGCAACTACCCCAACTCATCGCGGGGTCGGCCATCGTGGAGGCTATCTTCGCCATCCCCGGCTTCGGCCGTCTGTACGTCGAGGCCGCCAACGCCCGCGACTACCCGATTCTGCTGGCGGCCATGCTGCTCCTGTCCACCGTCATCATTCTGTCGAACCTGCTGGCCGACGTTCTGTACGGCGTCCTGGACCCACGCATCCGTTACTCGTGAGGCGGCCTATGACAGCCCAAACCCTACCGGTTCGGACCGCGCCCTCAGAACAGTTGCTAGAGAAGAACCGCCGCACCCTGTGGACGGACGCCTGGCGTCGGTTCCGCAAGAACAAGCTGGCGATCATTGGCCTAGTAACGCTGTCCCTCATCGCCATCGCCGTTACCCTCGGCCCGATGGTGATCCCCTACGACCCCAATCGCATCGACTTCACCGCCCTCAACCAGCCGCCGACCCCGGCCCACCCCTTCGGGACGGACGAGCTAGGCCGCGACCAGTTGGTGCGCGTCCTCGAAGGCGGCCGCATCTCCCTGTCGGTCAGCCTGCTGGTCGTCTTCTTCTCCATCACAATCGGGGCGACCGTCGGTTCCATCGCGGGCTACTTCGGCGGCTGGACCGACGTGATTCTGATGCGCTTCGTGGATGTGGTGATGGCCATGCCCGGCCTGTTCCTGTCCATCCTGCTCGTCGCCCTGCTGGGCGCCAAGTACTGGACCATCATCCTGAGCCTGAGTATCCTGTCGTGGGCCGGGTCGTCGCGCCTGGTGCGGGGGCAAATCCTGTCCCTCAAGGAACGCGACTACATCGACGCGGCGCGCGCCGCGGGCGTCGGGAGCGCGCGGATCATCCTGCTGCACCTGCTCCCCAACGCCATCAGCCCGATTATCGTCGCCGCTACCCTTGGTGTAGGCGCGGCCATTCTGAGCGAGTCGGCGCTATCGTTCCTGGGCCTCGGCTTCCAGCCGCCGCAGGCCAGTTGGGGCAGCTTGCTCCAGACCTCCCAGGCGCCGGTGCTCCAGTTTGGCCGCTGGTGGCTGGCCCTCTTCCCCGGCCTGATGATCTTTCTGACCGTGCTCTCTGTCAACTACCTGGGCGACGCGCTGCGCGACGCCCTCGACCCGCGCTGGATCGAGCGCTAATCTCAAGGAGGACCTGTTCATGCTCAATGTCGCTGGCCGCACCGTAACGCTCCCCGTCGAGACGGCCCCCATCATCGACGAAGCCGATGTTGTCGTTGTCGGGGGTGGCACGTCCGGCTTCATCGCCGCGACCGCCGCCGCCCGCACTGGGGCGCGCGTCATTCTCGTCGAGCGCTTCGGCTACCTCGGCGGCTGCACCACCGCTCCGTACAACACCAACCTCGGTTGGTTCTTCGACTCGGACAAGAAGCAGATCATCCAGGGCATCCCCTGGGAGTTCATCGAGCGCATGCAGGCCATCGGGGACGCCTATGTGCTTGGCCCTAGCTCGCCCCAGATCTGGCCGCCCATGACCAAGAAGGTGGCGATGGATATGGTGCTCGACGCGGGCGTTGAGCTATACTTCTACTCGTGGGTGTCCAGCGTCCTCCCCGAGAACGGCGTCATCAAGGGCATCGTGGTCCAGAACAAGGGCGGGCGCAGCGTCATCCTGGGCAAGACGTTCGTCGACGCCAGCGGCGACGCCGACCTGACGGCCTTCGCGGGCGGCGCGTGGGAGATGACCGAGACCGATGACCTGCAGCAGGTGTCCATCGACTACATCGCCTGCGGCGTCAACGCCGAGAAGGTCATCGCCTGGGCGCACGCCAATCCGGACAAGATCACAGGGCTGCGCGGCGCGGAGTTCGAGAACAAGGAATACGGCTCGCAGCCCATGTTTACCTTCGTCATCCCCAACGCGACGACAAAGGAGGACGGCGAGGGCAAGGTTCACCACGTGGGCGTGATGCCGACGGTCAAGCTGTGCATCTACCGCGAGGCCGTGCGCATCCAGGGCAACGCCGACATCAACCCGTTGGACCCCAAGGCGCTGACCCAGGCCGAGGTCGTCGGCATGCAAGGTGCTCTAGAGCATCTAACGTATCTCAAGGACAATGTGGACGGCTTCCAGGGCGCGTTTGTCGTCGCTCAGGCCCACCCCGGCGTGCGCGAGACGCGGCGCATCATCGGCGACTACATGATCTCGATTGACGACCTGCACAACCAGGCCCGCTTCGACGACGTGGTGTGCCTCAACGCCCGCGCCCTGGACTACCACCTGAAGGGGACGGTGTTCAAGATTTCTAACCTCAAGGGCAACCACGACGTCCCGTACCGGGCGCTGACGCCCCAGGGCGTCGAGAACCTGCTTGTCGCCGGGCGCAGCATCTCGTGCGACCACCTGGCGCAGGCCTCGATTCGCGGCGCGGCGACGTGCATGGCGACCGGCCATGCGGCGGGCACGGCCGCTGCCCTCGCCGCCCAGGGCAATGGGCGTACCCGCGACGTGGACATTCGCTTGTTGCAGGAGATGCTGCTCAAGCAGAACGCCATCCTGTCCACTGAAGGCCGCGACTTCGGCGTCCCCCAGGTGGCGGCGGCGGTGACCGCGTAAGAGAGGACGTATGCCCCAGGCCAACGGCGCAGCCGCTCTCGTCCCGACCTTCGACCCCCGCGCCTTGCGCCGCGCCTGGGGCCAGTTCGCAACCGGCGTGACCGTCGTCACCGTTCGTCACGGTGACGGCGCACGCGGCATGACGGCCAACTCGTTCACGTCCATCTCCCTCGACCCGCCGCTGGTGATGGTTTCCGTTGCCCACCGCGCCCGGACCCATAGCCTCATTGAGGCCAGCGGGCGCTTTGCCGTCAGTGTCCTGTCGGTGGCGCACCAGGCGTGGGCGGACCGCTTCGCCGGGCGGCAGGGCGAGCGGCAGAGCGACTTCAGCGACGTGCCGCACCGCCTGACCCCTGATGGTCTGCCCCTCATCGACGGCGCGCTGGCGCACTTTGTCTGCCGCGTCGTCGCCGTCTACCCCGCCGGGGACCACTCCATCTTCCTGGCCGAGGTTGACCAGTTCGAGACGCACCCCGGCCCCGACCCGCTCGTGTTCTTCGGCGGCCTGTACCGGACGCTAGGTTAGTTCAAGGAGAGAAGGGATGCCTCGTAAAGTCGCCTTACTGCACACCAGTTTTGTCTTCGTCCAGCGCGAACGAATGTTGTTCGACCTGATGCAGGAGATTCTGCCCGACGTCGAGATGACCAACATCGTCGACGACTCGCTGCTGCGCCAGGTCGTCGCCCAGGGCCACATCTCCGAGGACGTCACGCGCCGCATGTGCCTGTACGTGCTGGCCGCCGACGCGCTGGGCGTCGACGCCATCTTCAACACCTGCTCGTCCCTCGGCCCGACCGTGGACACCGCGCGCCGGCTCGTCACGACACCCATCGTCAAGATCGACGACGCCATGGCCGAGAAGGCGGCGCGCGAGGGGCACAAGGTGGCCGTCATGGCGACGGTGCCGTCCACCCTCCAGCCCACCATCGACCTGATCCAGCAGAAGGCGGACGGCGCGCACACCCAGCCGGCCCTGGAGCCGGCGCTGTGCGCGGGCGCGTTCGACCTCCTGAGCCAGGGGCAAGTCGAGCGCCACGACAACATGGTGGCGGCCAAAGCGAAGGAAGCGGCGCAGTGGGCCGATACTATCGTCCTGGCGCAGTGCTCCATGGCGCGGCTGGCCCCGCGCCTGGCCGATGAGACGGGCATCCCCGTCCTGTCCAGCCCGCGCCTGGGTATCGAGCGCCTCAAGCAAGTCCTCGACTCCCGCTAGCCCGCCCCGTCCGTCTCGACAGAATGAACAGAGTTTACAGGATGGGGTCTGTACCCATTCTGTAGACTCTGTCCGTTCTTCATGCTCTGGTGAGAGTTGACGGCCCGGCCCCGTGTGCTACAATCCAACCGGACAGGCAAAGTAGCCGTCGCACAAGGGGGGCCGTATGGGCAGTCGTCTCGCGCTGGTGGCGATGGTGATGGTCGCTCTGGTCATGGCCGGTGGGGCGCGCGCCGCCCGCCCCACGTCCGACACCCCGCCCGAGTTCTTCCTGTACTTGCCCCTTGTGGCGCGCTCCGCCACCCTCGCCGGCGCCACGCCGCCGCCCACGCCGCCGCCCACGGCTTCACCCACCGCCACAGTGACTGGAACAGTCACGGCCACGCCGTCGCCGTCCCCAACAGCCACGCCCGTGCCCACCCTGACCTTGACGGTCACGGCAACGGCGACGCTCACGGCCACGCCACCACCGACGGCCACCGCGACGGCAACAGCCTCGCCCACGATGACTCCACCGTCGACCATCACCGTCACGCCCACGGTGACCGCGACTGCGACGTCGACCCCCACGGCGAGCCGCACCCCGACCGCGACCGTCAGCCCAACCGTTACACTCACCCCGACGCGGACGTTGACGCCCACGCGCACCCTTACCCCGACGCGGACGCCGACGGTCGACCCCAACGCATCGCCGACGCGCACCCCGACACCCACCGCGACCCCCACGCCAACGGCGACTCCGCAGCGGCTGGGCAGCAACTGGGCGTTCATCCCGCGCCTGAGTCAGGACAGCTTCGTCGAGGTTCAGAACACCGGCGACCGCTGGACGAAGATCGCGCTCCTCGTCTTCGCCGGGCCGCCCGCGTGTGGCGCGCCGCCACCACCCCGCATCGAGTGTTCGGGCCTCTTGACCCCTGGCTCATCGTGGGTCTTCCATCACTTCACAACCGCCACTTCAGCCAGCGGCTTCGCGTTCAGCTTTGACCCCTTCCCAAACCAGAATCCACTCGGCTCTACCTGCCAGCAACTGGCCGCCCTGGCGCAGACGGCCGCCTGGCCGGTAGGCTGGCCGGGCTACCAAGGCGCCTTCCCGCTGGGCTGGAACCCATTCTGGGGCCAGCCGCTTAGCGCGGAGGTGGCCGAGGAGGCGCCCGCCGCCACGCCCAACGCCGCCGTAGACCTGACTCTTGGTCTGGGCGACACGGGGCTGCCGCGCTATGACCCACTCAGCGGCCAGATGGTGGTCCACAGCCCGCTGGTCTACGGCCAGGCCGACGGCCTGGACACGCGTCTCTACCTCCAGAACAGTGGCGGCGAGTGCGCGAGCGTCGAATTGACCTTCCATACCGCTGACGCCTGCGCCCCACCAGTGGTGTGCCGCGTCGGCCCCATCGCGCCGGGGTACACGCTACCCTATGCCGCCTCGTCTTGCGTGGCGGCGGGCTTCAAGGGGAGTGTGACCGCCCGCTCGTCTGGCCCGCTCAGCATGCTGGTCGAGCATCAGGGCGAGCCGGGCTGGGCGTCGCACCTCGCTGCTGCCGACCAGATGTGTGTCGTCGCCCAGGATGTGGGTTGCCTGGACGTCGGTCCTCTCGGCGCGCAGATCATGCTCGCGCCCCTCGCTCTGACCAACGACGGCTGGCGGACGAGTGTCGCTGTGCAGAACCTATCAGACCAGGCTGAGGCGCACGTGAAGCTCTACACCCTGGACGAGTACGGCGATATCCTGGCTATCCAACGTGAGGCCATCTGTGCCGGAAGCAGCCGCGTCTTCGCCGTCGACCACCCGCTGGCGCGCTCCGTGCGGGTCGAGAGTCAGGCGTACGAAGTCGGGGCAACGCCGACGTTTGTCGCCGGACCGCCCATTGCCGCCGTCGCCGAGTTGCGGCTGCGGCCTGAATGGATCACGCCGTCGACAACGCCCACGCCGCTGCCTGACCCGCCAAGGCCCACACCCACCCTGGCCACCCCCCCTCCAACGGTTGGTACGCCGACGCCCATCCCGCCCCAACTCATGACCTACCGCCTGACCGACCCCGATCGGGGGTTCGTCTGGCGGGCGCCGGTCTGGCCGACCGGAACGGCTCTTGTGCGGGGTGTGCCCAATGTCGGCTTCACCTCAATCAACTCAGCCTCGTGGAACGCGGAGGCGTCGGTCATCGCCGTCCAGAACACCATGTTCGCGTCAGGCTCTACGGCCTACCGGTGGTTTGTCTATGATCAAAACGGTCTGCTCGACTTCGCCTGTAGCCAGCTGGACGCGAGACAGGTAGACTATATCGACCTGGCCGCCGACCCCTGGCTTCCACGAGGCTACCGTGGCTCGCTCGTCATCAGTGGTACCTATTGGGAGCACTCGGGTGGCGGTGGGCAAGGTATCGAGCGCGTCGTGGGGCTGGCGGCGGTGAAGATGGATCGCGCCCACCTGGCGGGGGATGGCGCCTCCATCGTTGAGGGCATTCCCGCACCGCCCGGGTTCAACCCCATCCCCAACTGGGATGGTCCACTACCGTGCCCATCGCCGACGCCCACCGTCACCCCGACCCCAACGGCGACGCCTCCCTGATGAGGTTTGCGATGGACACACGTCAATCCTGAACATGCTGTAAATTCTGTCTCCTTCTCTTATCATGGGGGAAGCCTATGGGTGAACAAGCTGCGTTGGAAACACGAGTCCGTGCCCGTGACCTGGGCATCCAGATCGGCCGCCTGACGCCAGGACCGCATAACTCCATCACCGACGTGGCGGGCGTGCGCGTCGGCCACACGACGCTCATCGCGGGCGAGGGGCCGCTGGTGGTCGGCCAGGGGCCGGTCCGCACCGGCGTGACAGTCATCCTGCCCCGCGCGGGCGACGTCGGCGCGGAGCCGGTCTTCGCCGGCTTCCACATCCTCAACGGCAACGGCGAGATGACCGGCCTGCCCTGGCTCGAAGAGGCGGGCCTGCTCGCCACCCCCGTCGCCATCACCAACACCCACTCCGTCGGCGTCGTGCGTGACGCCCTCATCGAGTACAACGTCCAGCATGGCGTTGGGAACGTAGAGGCGACGTGGAGCCTGCCTGTGGTCGCCGAGACCTACGACGGCTTCTTGAACGACATCAACGGTTTCCACGTCCGGCCCGAACACGTCTTCGCCGCCCTGGACAACGCGACGAGTGGTCCCGTCGCCGAGGGCAACGTCGGCGGCGGGACGGGCATGATGGCCCACGGCTTCAAGGGCGGCATCGGGACGTCGTCGCGGGTCGTGCCGCCGCCGTCCCTCACCCCCGCCCCCTCCCCCACAGGGGGAGAGGAGAGTGCAACTGCGTGGACTGTCGGTGTCCTGGTGCAGGCCAACTACGGCCAGCGGGCGCGGCTGACGGTGGACGGCGTGCCGGTGGGGCGCGAGATTCCGCCGAGCGAGGTACCGCTGCCCTGGATGCCGCCGCCCGCTGGCGCCGGCTCCATCATCGTCGTCGTCGCCACCGACGCGCCCTTGCTCCCGAACCAGTGTCGGCGGCTGGCGCAGCGGGCGACGATTGGGGTGGCGCGCATGGGTGGGCTGGGCGAGAACACGAGCGGCGACATCTTCCTGGCGTTTGCGACGGGGAACACGGGGCTGGGCGAGGACCGCGACGCGCACGCGCCCAAGACGGTGCGGATGCTGCCCAACGCGGCCTTGAGCCGTCTGTTCGAGGCGGTGGCCGACGCGACCGAGGAGGCCATCGTCAACGCCCTGTGCATGGCCGAGACCATGACAGGGCGCGATGGGCACACCGCTCACGCGCTGCCGCTTGCTCGTCTCCAAGAGGTGATGCGGCAGTATGGCCGGCGGCGCGAGTAAGATCCAGCTCCCGGCCATCGTTGGGTAGCCCTATTTGGCGCTCAGTAGCTCGCGAGTCAGTGGCTGGTTAGCTGTGTTCGGAGAGGCCAGGCTGGCGGCAGATGCATTGAACCCTTTGACGATGAGCCAGCCCGCCAGGATCATCTCGTAGACGGCAATCGGCAAGACCAGGAGCATCCACGGGGCGGAACCTTGAACGGTGACGCCGAACATGACCAGCAGGCCGTAACCAAAAACAAGTGTCGCGCCCGTCAGCCCCATGACGGCCAGGGGGCGGGGGACGAGCCTGGACTTGAAGAGCAGAGAGCTGTACATCAGCGTGTTGACGCCCAGCCAGAGAAGCGGGCCAACCATCGAGGTCCACTTATAGACGGCGTGAAGCAGGGCGCCGGAGGCGTAGAAGGCGGAAGCATCGGGAGCGGCCGAGGCCACGAAGTCCTGGCTCAGGGTCAAGAGCGACAGAATAGCGATGACGCCAACGGTAATGACAACAGCTTCAAGGAACCTGAAGCAGAGGTGGCCGAGCGCGATACGTTCGCCGTACGGTCGCAAGACCGGGAACAGGCCGATAGCGGTGCCAATGGCGGCGCCGACGAGGATGAGCTCCATCAAGGCTCCCAGGAGCACCTGGTTCGCGTGGGCAGCCGCGTTGCTGAGATAGTCAGGGCCGGTGAGAATAGGCGGGTAGAAGACGAAGAGGCCGAGCATAGCCGAGACGGTCGCCAAGATGAACAGCACTCCCACAACGACTGCAGCCTGCCGACTGGTGTACATCTACTTGTCTCCTTCTGTGACTGCGGTTTGACTGTTGGTGATTCCATGCTTGTGATGGTCGTCAGGCGCGTGTGTTTCGCTCATTGTGCTCCTTTCTGCGTCTTTACCGGCGGGCCTTTCATGGACCACACTATACAAGCCCATGTTATGAGGCCGCATCCTCACAGGTGATGAATGCTGTGATGAGCTTTCGTCGGGGATGTGAGGGCAAGAAAAAGCCCCGACACGTTGGTCGAACCACGTGTCGGGGCGGGCGTTGATGGTGGCGGGCGCCTTAGAACAGATTAAGCTCCTCAGCCCGGCGAACTGCAGCCCGCCGGTTGTTCACTCCCAGCTTGCCATAGATGTTACGGGTGTGGGTGCGCACGGTGCTCAGGGACACCACGAGCGCGCGGGCGATGTCCGGGCCGTCCAAGTCGGTCCTGAGGAGCCGCAACACGTCATGCTCACGCTCGCTCAGTGGCTCAACCAGAGGCTGAGGGCTGAAGGCTGAAGGCTGAACAGCTTCAGGCTTACCAAAGGCAGCCCGCAATTGGCGAATATACGCCGGCCGCTGGCCCACAGTATCCTTCAGTCTTGTCAATAGCTCTGCCATAGACTGGCCCTCGTCCACAAACATGCGGACGTAGCCTTCCGGCTCAGCCAATGTCAGGGCGCGTTCAAGCGGCGCAAGGGCGGCAGGGATGTCGCCTTGCATCCGTTGAGCGAGCGCCTGCAGCGCCAAGATTTCGATGACGCTGCCCATCCTCCCGCCGGCTTCCGCTGCCCCCAACAGGCGGTCCAGCAAGCCTACGGCCTCACGCAGGGTGGCGTCGACGCCGTCTCGCTCAGACCAAGCCAGGAGCAGCCGGGCCAGGGTGATGTGCTCGAACTCCCGCAGGTAGCTGAGAGCGTCCTGGGCGGACAAGCTCTGCTCATCTGCCCAGCGGATGGCCTCGTTCAGTCGCCCCTGCTTCACCCACACCCGTGTCCTGACCGCCGGGACAGGCCGCACGTTTGGGAAGAAGTCGCCTGCATACAGGCGCTCGGCCTCGTCGAGCAGGGCGACTGCGCCCACCAGGTCGCCTTCCGTCTCCCGTATCCGCGCCATACTGACGCGCCAGCGATACGGGTTCTGCGGTAACCCCATGTGCTCGCCCAGTTCCTTGCTCCGCAGCAGGTGTTGCGCAGCAGCGTCCAGATCGTTATGCTCGCGGTAGAGCACGCTCAAGCCCACATACATGTCGGCCGCGCCGCGTAGGACAGGCCCGCCCCGCTCCGTCGCCAGCTGCAATCCCCGTTCGTAGGTCCGCATCGCGTCGCGCAGACGGCCTTGAGCCAGCCGAATATCCGCCAGGGCGATGGCGCACCCGATGGCGCTAGAATGGTGGCCGACCTGCTCCAAACGGGCCATGCCCTCGGCATACGTGCGGTGGGCTGCCTCGAGATCCCCGTTCGTCCAGGCGGCAAGTCCGAGCAGCGTGGCGGCTTGTCCGCGCCTGAGATGGTCGTCCTCCGCGACGAGGTCGAGCGCCCGCCGGGCGTATGTCACGGTGTTGGCTACATCGCCCAGCACCAGGGCCTGTCCGGCTCGCCACACGGCGATCGAACCCGGCAGATAGCGAAACGCCTCTTCGTCCACGACGACCATCCTTCGGCCTGGCTCAGGACGAGTCTCACCCGACGGCGTTTCGAGCCACCGTTCAGCAGCCCTCAGGCGGACCTCAACGCCCTCAAGCTCGCCGCTCGCGAGTAACGTCGCGGCATACGCAGCGCTCAGTACAGGCCGGCAGCGGAGCAACTCGTCGGGGAGCGCCCTGAGCCAGCCCAGCGCCAGGGCCTCTTGTCTGCTGCGGAGCATGGCCGGCCAGGCCCGCTCGACCAGGCCCGCTGCGCGCTCGAAATCCTCGGCCGCCAGCGCGTGCCGGACCGCGTCGGTCGCTGAGCCATGCTGCTCATACCACGCGCTCGCCCGCCGATGCAGCGCCCTCACCTGCGCTGGCTCCTCCGCCCTCAACCGCGCCGCCAGAACGTCGGCAAAGAGGTGGTGATAGCGATACCACTGGCGTTGGTCATCCAGGGGCATGAGGAACAGGTTGGCGCGTTCCAGATGCTCAAGCAGGCGAGACGAAGGACGGAAGACGGACGACGAAGGCTCCGTAAGCTCTTCGTCCTCCGTCCTTCGTCCTTCGTCCAGTATGGCATCGCACAGCGGGCCACTCAATCGGTCGAGAATGGCGGTCTGGAGTAAGAAGCGGCGAACCGCTTCGGGCTGACGCTCAAGGACTTCATCAACGAGATAGTCCACGATGTAGCGGTGGTCGCCCGCGAAGGCCCGGATGAACCCCGCCACATCCTGACGCCCCTGCATCGACAGCGCGGCTAATTGCAGGCCGGCAATCCAACCTTCCGTGCGGTCCTCCAGTGTGGCGATAGCTTCCGCAGAGAGGTTGAGACCCATCGCGTGGTTGAGGAATTCGGCGGCTTCGGCGGGGGTAAAGCGCAAGTCGGCGGCGCGTAGCTCGGTCAATTGGCCCCGAGCGCGGTGCCGAGCCACGGGGAGTGGTGGATCCTCGCGGGTCGCAATGACGAGGCGCATCTGCGGCGGCATATGCTCAAGTAGAAAGGTGAGGGTCTGGTCAACCGCATGGGCGTCAATGACATGGTAGTCGTCCAGGACGAGGAGGAAAGGGTCGGGGAGAGAGGTGACTTCATTGAGCAGGGCGGTCAGTATCACTTCGGTTGGTGGTGGCTGAGGGGCCTGGAGCATAGACAACATTGCTGCCCCGATATGAGGGGCAATCGTCTGCACAGCCGCGACGAGGTAAGTCAGGAAGCGCACGGGGTCGTTATCCCCTTCGTCCAACGACAACCATGCGGCAGGTCGTCCGCAACCAGCCACCCATTCGCTGACCAGCGTCGTTTTGCCGAAGCCAGCCGGGGCCGAGATGAGCGTGAGCCGGCCTGCTAACCCTACCTCGACCCGAGTGGTCAAGCGAGGCCGCGACACGAGGTTAGGTGGGGGATGCGGAGTGAAGAGCTTCGTCAGGAGGACGTGGGAAGGCTGGGTGGGACTAGTCGCCTCGGAAGGGGGCGGAGGCGGACCGCTAAGGGGTGTAGTTGAGCCGACCATTTCCCACTCCTGGCTAACGACAAAGCGTACCTGATAGGTTAGCACGAGTTGGGTAAGTCAGCAAGGCCGAGGCCGTCTTCTGCGGCAGTCAGTGTTGCCACATCGAGGAGCACCCCAGCAATTGCTGGATAGGGCAGCGCGGATGATCGGATCACAAGGGGGTTAGCGGCTCCGCGCCTTCTCGATCACCTGCCGCAAACGACGAGGGTGAAGGGTCAAGAAGGTGCGAGCCATTGCCCAGCCAAGGCTAAGGGCAGTTAGCATGACGCTAACGCTAAACATATCGGGAGCGAACAGGGCAAGCGTTTCCAGGGGCGCATGGGACTGGGGCGGTACGATTATCCAGGCAAGGACCAACGGACATAAATCGATTGCTAGAGGCAGCCAGAGTCGCCAGAAACGACTGATGCCGTGTGGGGGAAGCTCACCTCGATGTTGCCACCGCCTTATGCAAAGGTAAGACCATACCATCCAAAGGCTAGGAATGAGAAGCGTAGCCAGCAGAATCACTGGTGGGATTACGGTGATTGGTGGATTGGTGCTTGCCGTTAGGCTGTCGCCGAGAAGTATTGAGGCTACACCTTCAATTGGTACATTAAGGGCGGTGCTGTTCCCGAAGCCACCGACATTGGTCAATACTACGATCCCAATGTGCTGGTCAGGGAGCAGCAACAGATTGGAGTGGAAATTGCTCACATCCCCGTTGTGCCATATTTTGGTTGATCCTGGTTGGCCCTGAATCACCCATCCCATGCCATACGAACTCAAAGGGCTGATCCTAGCGCCCGGAGTGTGGAGTGTGACCATACCCTGTGGGGATAAGAGTCGCTTATCACCATAAATACCGCCGTTCAACTGGGCGATTAAATAGTGCGCCATGTCTTCAGCCGATGAAATCAGAAAACCCGATGGAGTCATGCGGCGGGGGTAGGGAGCATTGAAGGCGACCGGCCAAAATAGCCAGTAGCGATAGCCCGTGGCGATCTCTATGGCCGCTGGATCGGAAAGTGAAGCCGCGCTACGGTTCATCTGGAGAGGGGCAAAGATCGCGGACCGGACATAGTCCTCGTATGAATCCCCTGTGACTGCCTGGACGATTAGGCCCAGTAGGTTGTAGTTTTCGTTGGCGTATTCGTAGTTCTGGCCTGCTAGTTGGCTGATTCGCGCCCTCGATAGATCGCGAATGCCATTTTCGAGAGCCATACTACTCTGGTCGTTATCCGAGATGCCCTGGCGGCCTTCGTAGGTAGGTAGTCCACTGTTTTGATTTAACAGGTTGCGTACGGTGATTCGGGCGGATGCCGTTGCGTTGCCAGTGCGGAACCAGGGTAGATACCTGACAACGGGTGCATCTAGGTCAATCCTGCCCGCCTCCACCAGTTGCATAACTGCCAGCGCAGTGAACGATTTAGAGGTTGAACCGAGAATGAAGGGGGTCTGAGGGGTCACTGCCCGCCCATCTGGCCCGGCGATACCATAGCCCTTGAGATAGACAACCTGGTCGCCCGCTATCACGCCCAATGCTAGACCAGGGATTCTGGAGGTCTGCATGCGTAAGTGAACATAGGCATCGATTCTATCCGTGTCAACCTGCTGGAGAGGAAAGCCCTGGGCAGACGCAACAATGGCAGGCGAAACCGAGGACCCCAGGCCGATCAGGATCAGTACAGTTAGAATAGCGAAGAAAGGCCCCTTGCAAGACATTTTAGCCTCACAGATTAGTACTACTGCTTCGCCCCCAAAGTGACGCCAGGCTTTGTTGACTACGCCACCGTGATGACCACTTTGCCCCGGGCGTGTCCGGCTTCCAGATACCGGATCGCTTCAGCCGTCTCAGCCAGAGGATAACAGCGATCAATCACCGGGACGACTTTGCCGGCCTCAAGCAGCTCGGTCACGAAAACCAGATCCTCCTGGTTTGGTCGCGCCAGCAAGTTGCCCATTTTCTGGCTTCCGGTCATGGATATCCAGGACCCCTGGAACATCGCCTCAAACATTTGCACCCCGGGCCCCCCGCTCATGACATAGATTCCCCTGGGGCTTAAGGCGCGCCTGTAATCGGCAATCGGATGGTAGCCGTTAGCCGCCAGAATCAGGTCATACTGCTGCCCATTGTGCGTGAAATCCTCCTGGCTGTAATCAATGACATGGTCCGCGCCAAGCGAGCGCACCATGTCCACATTCCTCGTGCTGCACACGCCGGTGACTTCAGCCCCGAACGATTTGGCGATCTGCACCGCAAACGTACCCACACCACCAGACGCGCCATTAATCAAGACCTTTTGCCCGGCGCGAATCTGTCCTTTATCGCGCAGACCCTGCAAGGCGGTGACTGCCGACACCGGTACGGCCGCAGCTGCCTCGAACGTCACCCCAGCGGGTTTCCGCGCTAAGGCATGTTCAGGCGCCGCCACATACTCAGCAAAAGCGCCAAAGCCACACGCGGATAAGTCCCCCAATACCTCATCACCAGGCTGAAACTGCTTAACGTTTCTTCCGACTGCTTCAACCCGCCCCGCCAAGGCCGCGCCCAGGACCTTGTATTTTGGCATGAGAAGCCCGGACCTGAGGCGCACCAAGAACGGATCAGCGCGCAGTAGATGCCAGTCGCCCGCGGCTGCGGAGGCCGCCATTACTTTTACCAGGACTTCATTGTCCTGCGGGATAGGCTTTTCAATCGCTTCTAGTTTAAGAACATCGGGGGAACCATAGTGGTGATAGACAATGGCTTGCATGAGGCTTCCTCCTGAGATTGTGCTGATGCGGTCATTGGCGGTTGGCTCGATTGAGTTCATCTAAATGCTCCTTGGTCTGAACGAACCTGAGAACTTAGTTCCCTTGAGTTGGACTGACGTCTGAGGTATCTGCGTCGTCGGGCTTGACGTGGGTGACTTCAAGCAATGGCAGACCGAGATCACGCACTTTCCTTAGCAATCCATGGAGCGCGGCTTGATCGACGACGGGGCCAGTCAGGAGAGTATCGCCGTTCTCTTCCAGGGTGATGGACAAACCCTCAAACCAGTCGCTCCATTGCTGACCTAGATGGCCTCGGAGCCGGATTTGATAGAGCATGGGTTGACTTGGATTCGGGGTTGGGATGGATGGGTTTGACATGCTTCTGCGCCTGTCGTGGCTGGTCATCGGTATGACCAGCCACCTGGTCATGCTACGCTGCGGACATCTCGCTGTATGGCTCGTTTATGTCGGTTTGGGCAGGCTCGGCCGCGATTGCCGGCGAGTTGAAGCCCCTGACGATGAGCCATACTCCAACGAACACCTCCCAGAGGCCGCCTGGCAGCGAGGAGAGCAGACCCAGACCGGACCCCATGATTTCCGACACCATACCGCACAGGATGACCGCGTAGCCAACGAGACCCCAGATGGCCAAAGGCCGTGGCAGCAACTTTGCCCGGTACAACGTATAGCACAGCATCAAACCAGCCAACCCAAGAGTACTCATGCCGATATCGTAGGCATACAGCTTGGCCTGTATCAACACACTGCTCAGGGCTTGGAGGTAAAATGTGTCGGATGCCCCTACCTTCAGATACTCGCTGCCCAGCGGGATTTGCAGGAGTATGAAGAGCACCATGAGGGCAATAAACACAGCGTCCATGATCCTGAAACCGAGGTAGCCGACGGCTAGGCGCTCGTTGTGTGGCTTGAGGATCGGGAACATCAGAACCCCGTGAGTGGCGTCCCAAGCGACAGCCATCAACCAGAGCACCGCGCCGATGGCTACTGTCATGTTGTTCGCGGCCACCGCACCGAGACGATCCGGCGCACCCAGAACGGACTGGATCAGCCTGTCCCCCCCAATGCCTACCACGAACCCGCCGAGGTACATGGCCCCCACGATTCGGGCGGTCGTTTTGTACGTATTCACTTCTTCTCCTGTTGAACGATGATGTACACGTAGTATATCGGCCAGCAGGTACTGTGGTACAGATACTAAAGGATTGTTTGGGGTATTGTTGTGGGAGTACTGCTCAGCGAGCGGTACTATCGAGTAGGTATTGAAGGATCGGGAGGGGGCAGGACCGCTTGAGCGGCAACAGAGAGGCTAGAGCAGACCAAGCTCGCGGGCCCGTGCGACGGCTTCGGTGCGTCTTTGCACCTGGAGTTTGTCGAAGATATTCCGATTGTGCCCTTTGACCGTGCTCAGGGCCAGGTACAGGCGGGCGCTAATCTCGCCATTCGAGAGGCCGTAGGCCATGAGTTGGAGCACTTCCATCTCACGCGTGCTCAACGGCTCGATCAGGGGCTGGGCAGGGGAGGCCGGGCGCAGGGCAGCTTTGTCCGCTGGCGGCTGTGCCTCAGCTTCAACTGGTTCAAAGGCAGCTAGCAACTTCCCGATGTAGTCAGGCAGTATTCCTTGCACGGCGGCAGCAGACAAAAGACGCGCCATCGCCAGCCCTTCGGCGACAAAGGTGCGGACATAGCCTTCCGGCTCCGCCAGCCTCAAGGCATGTTCAAGCGCGACAAGGGCCGGGGTAAGGGTACCCTGCGCCTGGTGGGCAAGCGCCTGTAACACCCCTATCTCGATGACGCTGCCCAGTCTGCCACCGGCCTGTGCGGCTTGCTGGAGGCGATCCAGTAGGCGCAGAGCCTCATGAATGGCGTGATCCGTAGACGCTTGCGTGTACTCAGCCATGAGCACCCTCGCCAGCGTCATGTGTTCGAACTCGCGCAAAAAGCTGAGCTTGTCGTCAACCGACAAGCCCTGATCATGCGCCCAGCCTTGGGCTTCGCTCAAGCGGCCCTGGGCCACCCACACCCGCGTCTTCAATGCCGCCAGGGGCCGTACGTCAGGTACGGATGTCTTGTGATGGTGGCGTTCTGCCTCGTCGAGCAGGTCGAGCGCCCCGGTTAAGTCACCCTGCGCCTCCTTAAGGCGCGCCCGGAAACGGCACACGCGATAGCGCCAACTCGGTAACGCACCTTGATGGCCCACTTCTTCGCTGCGCAGCAGGTGCTGGAGTGCGACTCCTAGATTACCCTGCTCATAGTATAACTCGCTCAACCCCAAGTAAAGGGTTGCCGTACTACGCAAAAGAGGTTCGCCCTGTGCGAGCGCAAATTTCAATGCGTGGGTATAGGTCTTGACGGCCTCGCGGAGACGACCTTGCGTCGTTCTGATATCCGCCAGACCATAGGTACCACTGAGGGCGAACTCCAGGTTGCCAACCTTCTGAAAACCCGCCATGGCATCGGCCAGGGCACGGTGGGCGGCATCCAGGTCGCCGCTGGCCCATTGGGCGAGGGCTAGGAGCGCAGCGGCCGGTCCACGGCGTAGATAGTTGCTCTCCGGCACGAGGTCAAGCGCTTGCCGCCCATACTTCACCGAGCCGGCGAGGTCACCGCGCACCTGGGCCAGGTAGGCCCGGGCCGTGGCGATGGACGCCGGCAGGGTCCGAAACTGCGCCTCGTCCACGACCACCATCCTTCGGCTTGGCTCAGGACGAGTCTCGGTCGATGGGGCGTCTGGTCGCGTAGCCAGATCTATGGTCGTGTCTAACCACTGTTCAGCATCCCGAAGACGGGCCTCGCCGGCCTCTAGCTGGCCGTTGTTCACAAGCGCCCAGGCATACGCGACGCTGAGGACGGGCCTGGCGCGGATCAACTCGTCGGGGAGTGCCCTCGCCCAGTCCAGCCATGTGGCTGACTGGAAACCCCCGTCCATGGCCGGCCAGGCTCGTTCGACCAGGCCCGCCGCGCGCGTGAAATCCTTGGCGGCCAGCGCGTGGCGGATCGCATCGGCGGGGAGATCATTGTCTGCGTACCACGCGCTCGCCCGCTGATGCCAGATCGGGACATGCGCTGGCTGCTCCCGCAGCGCATGGGCGGCCAGCATGTCGGCAAAGAGGTGATGATAGCGATACCACTGGCGTTGGTCATCCAGGGGTATGAGGAACAGGTTGGCGCGTTCCAGATGCTCAAGCAGGCGAGACGAAGGACGGA
>CAZLBQ010000006.1:26774-30602 GCA_964557745.1 uncultured Anaerolineales bacterium | reverse complement strand
TGCCGACGACCCTCACCGGTCGCCTCTCGCTCTTGTTCAGTTCTTAACGCGTCACGCGTCATTGATAGTTGAACACCGCCTGGTGGTTCTAGCGGCGGGGGTACACCCGGTCCCATCTCGAACCCGGCCGTTAAGCCCGCCAGCCCTGATGATACTGCACGGGTAACTGTGTGGGAAAGTAAGGCGCCGCCAGGCGTTGCACTCATTGGAGCCGCTCTCGTTTCCGAGAGCGGCTCTTTTTTATTTCCCCGGCGTCGAGTTCAGCCGAGATCAGGGGGTACCGCGCAGGACATGGGCGGCTGACAGCCGTCTACCACGCTCGGCGGGAGGCTCAGCCCCGCCTCCCTCACCAAGTGGACCACCAAGCAGAGCGGCAGGCCCACGACGTTAGCGTAGCAGCCGACGAGCCGCGCGACGGGCTTGAACACGGCGTGCTGGATGGCATAGGCCCCAGCCTTGTCCAGCGGATCACCCGTCGCTACATAGGCGGCGATCTCTTCGTCTGAGTAGTCCCGCATCCACACCTGAGTCGCCACTACCCCATCCCTTACCCGTCCCGCGTGCGCCACGGCCACCCCGCTGAACACATCGTGCCCTTGCCCACGCAGTCGGCGCAACATGCGCGTCGCCTCGGCGGCGTCAGCCGGCTTCCCCAGTACCTCACCACCTAACGCTACAACTGTATCCGACGCGATAACTAGCGCGTCCGAGCGCGTGATCGCCAGCGCCTTGAGCCGCGCCAGCCGCCGCGCCGTCTCCACCGGCGCCTCACCCGGCAGGACCGTCTCATCGATATCGGGGGCGACGACGGTGAAGTCGACACCCAGCAAGGCCAGCAAGGCGCGGCGGCGCGGCGAGGTCGAGGCAAGAATCAGAGGCGGCATGAATACCGGTCGTGTATCACTTTCTGTATCGGATAAGTATCGGGCGCGGGGCAGGGCCAATTGTACAATGGCATTGTCAGCGTACGCAAGCAGGGACGAGAGGTGAACTCGCTTCACGCCTGTACTCTCGTCGCGTCCTTGGGAAAGGGGGACTATTGCCCGACTTACTCAGTGCCCCGCTCTGCCACACGTTTGCTTCAACCTAGACGCTCAGTCTTCACCGCGCTGTGAAAGGAGTGCCTGCCATGACCGCCAGGCTGCTACGTGGTCTTGCGATTGTTGTGCTACTCGGCTTGGTGTTCGGGGTGATGCTCGGCGGCAGCGCCCCGACTGCCGACGCTGGCGCTTCCATTGCGCCTGTCAATACCTCTCCCTACGGTCAAACCTATGCCCAGTGGTCGGTGCAGTGGTGGCAGTGGGCCTATCAGTATCCCGTCCACTGGCCGAATCCCTGGTTCACCGACGGGCCAACCAACTGCTCCATCGGCCAATCCGCGCGTGTCTGGTTCCTGGCTGGAGTCGTCAACGTCTCCAATACGGCCAATCGCACCTGCTCCATCCCCTACGGCAAGGCGCTGTTCTTCCCACTGGTGAACATCGAGTGGGACAACGTGGCGGTGAATCCGCCGCAGACGATCCCGGAAATTCGGGCTTACGCGAAAGGTGTCATCGACACCGTGACGGAACTGCACGCGACGATTGACGGCGTGCCTGTCCCCAACCTGTCCAGCTACCGAGTGGCGGCCGGGCCCTTCGCCTATGTCCTGCCGGCGAACGACAACATCTACCAGTACTTCGGGTTGAGTGTCCCCGGCAGCGACTGGCCGTCGACCGTCGTCCAGCCGGCTCTGTCGGACGGCTACTGGTTGTTTGTCAATCCGCTGCCGGTCGGCGTCCACACCATCAAGTTCGGGGGCACAGAGGGCGCGCCCTACAACTTCTCGACCGATGTCACCTACACCATCACCGTGACCCCATAACGACAGTCCTAACGCCGGGCAAGTGGCCTGCTAACTTGGAGAAGGTAGCCGATAAATGGCAGTCCATAGAGGAGTCGGCCTGGGCTGGCTCCTCTGTACCACTTTGGACCAAGTCACGACTGGGTTAGTAGCATCTCATTGAAGCAGTTTGATATATTGGCTGATTGTCCCTATTGACATCACAGCGACCTGTGATACAATGGTAAGGCAGTGGGTGTCTTTGCGACAATGTCGTGTCTTGGGGAAGGGGGATCTATTGCCTGACCTATTGTATAGTCCATTCTGACCCACGTGCCCGTCAACGGTGACTGCTCATCCTTCACTGTACCGTGAAAAGGAGGTATCCGATGAACCGCAGGCAACGTTGGTTCTCGATCGCCGCACTCCTGACGCTCGCTCTTCTGCTGACCATGGTTGCCCTGACAAACGTAGCGCCGACGCCGCGCGGCGTCTACGCGGCCTCTGCCGTTGACGGACTGAGTGGCAGCCCGGCCAGTGCGGCCCAGACGGCCAGCCAGCCCAACGGTCCTCGTCTCGTTGCCAAGTCCGGCGGGGGCGCCCCCGATATCGTCATTGATCCGGATCCCCCGACGCTCACGCCGTCGGCGAACACCCTCTACAATCAGTACGACAACATCAGCACAATCGTCACGAACTCCCAGAACTACGAGGCCGCCAACGACGCCTTCGATGACTTTGTCGCCGATGACTTCGTCGTCCCCTCGGGTCAAACCTGGAGTGTGAGCGAGATTGATATCGAGGGCGGGCTGTACAGTGGATCGGGAACCCCGGTGTCGTTCAACGTCTTCTTCTACGCCAACGGCGCTGGCAACTTGCCAGGTGCGCAGGTGGCCGCCCGAACGAGTCTGGCGTACTCCACCGTTTTGTTCTCCCCGACGAGCTATCTTATCCCGCTGAGCGCTCCCGTGAGCCTGGTCCCGGGAACCTACTGGGTGTCCGTTCAGGCGAACCTGGACGCGGGCGCCAATGACACTCAATGGGGATGGCAAGACCGCATTACCCAGTCCAACAGCGGCGCTGCCTTGGGCGAGCAATATTCCCAATGGGGGCGGCCCGGACCAGGTCTTCCGACTGCTGGGCACGGCGACGGGCGCTACGGCAACCCCGACCCCCACCGCCACGTGCGACCCCCGCGTCGGCTGCGGAGCGACGACGACCCCAACCCCGACGGCCACCGCGACTGGCCCTGCGCCCACCAGGACGGCCACCCCCACGGCGACCCCCACGGGGACAGGTACGCCGGTCAAGCCCGCCGTTGTCCGCTCCGCCACGTGGTACCTGCGTAACACGCTCTCCAGCGGCGCGGCCGACCTCACCTTCCCCTTCGGCGTGCCCGGCGACATCCCGCTCCTCTGCGACTGGGACGGCAACGGCTCGCGCACGCCCGGCGTCTTCCGCGGCGGCATGTGGTATCTGACCAACAGCACGCCGCCGGGCGCCGTCACCGCCTTCGCCTTCGGACAGGCGGGCGATACTCCCCTCTGCGGCGATTGGGACGGCAACGGCAGTGAGACCATCGGCATCTACCGCAGCGGGACGTGGTTCCTGCGCAACACCAACAGCACGGGGGCCCCTGACTTCACCTTCGGGTACGGCAACCCCAGCGGTGACCTGCCCGTGGTGGGCGACTGGGACGGCAATGGGACGGACACGGTGGGCGTGTTCCGCAGCGGCCTGTGGTACCTGACCAACAGCACGCCGCCGGGCGCGGTCATCGCCTTTGCCTACGGGGCGCCGACGGACACGCCGCTGGTGGGCGACTGGGACGGCAATGGGACGGACACGGTGGGGGTGTTCCGCGGGGGCGTGTGGTACCTGCGTGACACCAACACGACAGGCGGAGCCAATACCATCTTCGCCTACGGTGGCGCTGGCGACATCCCCCTCCTGTGGCGCTAGAACAGGGGCTAGGGGCAGGGGGCCAGGGCAGGGGCGTCCGCTAC
>CAZLBQ010000006.1:0-26674 GCA_964557745.1 uncultured Anaerolineales bacterium | reverse complement strand
TGTGGCGCTAGAACAGGGGCTAGGGGCAGGGGGCCAGGGCAGGGGCGTCCGCTACCCTACCCCGGCAAGCACGAGGCGAGAAACAGTCATGTTTCTCGCCTCGTCTTTTTGGCCGCCGCCCGACCTGCCCTCACCCATACGGATGATAGCGACTCGCCAAACGGCTAGTTGACACCGCCCCCGAAAAGCCCTATTATTTAGCCTATCAAAGTATTCTGGTGGGAAGACCCTTCCTATCCCTTCCCACGCCTGCCAACGAGACTTCTCCCACAAGCGAGGGCCGGTTATGAAACCCCTCCGTCGGGCGCTGGGCTACCTGCGCCCCTACTGGCTCATTACCCTCGGCGCGTACGTGAGCCTGATCCTGGTCACGGCGTCGAACCTGTTGACACCCCGGCTCATCCAGCGCATCATCGACGAGGGCATCGCCGCGCAGAACGTCCAGGTCATCGTGATGATGACGGCGGCCATCCTGGCGT
Source organism: uncultured Anaerolineales bacterium (assembly GCA_964557745.1). GTDB lineage: Bacteria > Chloroflexota > Anaerolineae > Epilineales > JAHCIE01 > JAHCIE01. The sequence goes on along the minus strand of CAZLBQ010000006.1, from coordinate 26,195 downwards.
TGGCGCTGGTGCGCGGCGTGTTCCAGTTCCTCCAGGGCTACTGGAGTGAGAAGGCCAGCCAGAGCGCGGCGTTCGAGATGCGCAACGCCCTCTACGACAAGCTGCAGAGCCTGAGCTTCAGCTATCACGACCAGTCTCAGACGGGCCAGTTGATGACGCGGGCGACCAACGACGTCGAGATGGTCCGCCAGTTCACGGGCCTGGGCCTGATTCAGCTGCTCAACTCGCTCATCATGTTCTTCGGTACCGCCATCATCCTGGTCTCGATGAACTGGCGGCTGGCTATCGCGGCCCTTGCCCTGATGCCGGTCACATTCATGGTCATCATGCGCTTTGTCACGTCCGTCCAGCCCATCTTCAAGCTGGTCCAGCAGAAGCTGGGGACGTTGAACACCATCCTCCAGGAGAACCTGTCGGGCGTGCGCGTCGTGAAGGCTTTCGCCCGCGAGGACTACGAGGCGCAGCGCTTCGAGACGGCCAACACCGACCTGCTGGCGGAGAACATGAAAGCGGCCCGCGCCTTCGCGTTCAACATGCCCCTGGTGTTCACGATGTCGGGCCTGGGGTCGCTCGTCGTCATATGGTACGGCGGCAACCAGGTCATTGGCGGCACGCTGTCGCTGGGTGAGCTGGTCGCCTTTAACACCTACCTGGCGCTGCTCTTGTTCCCCATCTTCGGCCTGGGCATGGTGTCGGCGTTGATCTCCCAGGCGGCGGCCAGCGGCGAGCGCATCTTCGAGATCCTCGACGCGGCGGTGGACGTCAAGGACAAGCCGGGGGCGCAGCCGCTCCCGCCGGTCCAGGGCCACGTTCGGTTTGACCACGTCTCGTTCCGCTACGTCGGCGCGACGCAGAACACCATCAGCGACGTCAGCTTCGAGGCGCGACCGGGGCAGACCATCGCCGTCCTAGGCCCGACGGGCGCGGGCAAGAGTAGCATCATCAACCTCATCCCGCGCTTCTACGACGCCACGGAGGGCCGCGTGCTGGTGGACGGCCACGACGTGCGCGACGTGACCGTCGAGAGCCTGCGCTCGCAAATCGGTATCGTCCTCCAGGAGACGAACCTCTTCTCGGGCAGCATCCGCGACAACATCGCCTTTGGCCGACCCACCGCCGACCTGGACGAGGTGGTCGCGGCGGCCCAGGCGGCCGAGGCCCACGACTTCATCGTCGCCCTGCCCAACGGCTACGACACGACTGTCGGCGAGCGCGGCGTCGGGCTGAGCGGTGGGCAGAAGCAGCGCATCGCCATCGCCCGCGCGCTGCTGCTCGACCCGCGTATCCTCATCCTCGATGACTCGACTTCGAGCGTCGACGCTGAGACCGAGTACCGCATCTACCAGGCGCTTGACCGCCTGATGCAGGGGCGGACGAGCTTCGTCATCGCCCAGCGCATCAGCACGGTCCGCAACGCCGACCTCATCCTGGTCCTGGACCATGGGCGGCTGGCCGCCACGGGCACACACCAGGAGCTGCTGGAGACGAGCGAGGTCTACGCGGGTATCTACTACTCGCAGTTCCACGGCAAGCAGGAAGGCCGGCTGATGGACGAGGAGATGACGGGCAACGGGCACGTGGCGCCGGTCAACGGGCGCGCGCCAGCAGCGGCCGGGGTTGCGGCGAGGAGGGTGCAATCATGATGCGTGGTGGCCCCATGATGGGGATGGACGTCAAGGAAGAGAAGGCCAAAGACACGCGTGGTGTCGCCCTCCGCCTGTGGAATTACATCAGCCCGTACCGCCGCGAGCTCCTGCTCATCGTCCTGGCGGTGCTTGTCTCGTCGGCGATGCGGTTGCTCCAGCCCTACCTGATCGGCGTTGCCATCGACCGCTTCATCACCCAGGGCGACCCAGCCGGTCTCGCGCGCATCATGCTCCTGTTGCTGATGACGTACGGCCTGTCGTATGGCTCCAACGTCTCCAGCTTCGTGAATATGGCGGTTGTGGGTCAGCGAGCGCTGCGGGTCATGCGCAGCGAAATCTTCAGCCGCCTGCAGCGCCTGCCGTTGGGCTACTTCGACAGCCACGAAATTGGCGACTTGATGAGCCGCTTGACCAACGACACCAACACCATCAACCAGTTTCTCGGCGCCGGGTTGTCGCGCGTCGTGGGCGACATGCTGTCGCTGGTCGGCATCGTCGTCGTCATGCTGCTGCTGAACTGGAAACTGGCGCTGGCGAGCTTCACCGTGTTGCCGGTCATGTGGGTCGTGACCACCGTCTTCTCCAGCCGCGCCCGCAAGGCATACCGCGAGACGCGCAAGGAGATGGGCAAGGTCAACGCCGAGTTGGAAGAGAACATCGCGGGCATGCGCGAGGTGCAGGCCTTCGCCCGCGAGCGCGAGAACCAGGCGCGCTTCAGCCGTGTCAACGCCCGCAACCGCGACGCCAACGTGGGCGCCAACGCCATCACTAGCGCCTTCACGCCGGCGGTCGATATCCTCAGCACCGTGGCCCTGGCGATTGTCATCGGCTACGGCGCGTACCTGGCGCTGCGCGGCGAGATCACCATCGGCGTGATTGTGTCGTTCCTGACCTACGTCCAGCGCTTCTTCGAGCCGATTCGGTCGATCTCGCAGACGTGGACGCTGGCGCAGTCGGCGCTGGCCGGGGCCGAGCGCATCTACAACCTGCTTGACGAGCCGGTGGAGTTGGAAGACAAGTCCAACGCCCAGGCGATGCCGATCATCCAGGGCCACGTCCAGTTCGACGACGTGACCTTTGGCTACAAGGAGGGCCAGCCCGTCCTGTTCGACATCGACCTCGATGCCCTGCCGGGCCAGACCGTCGCCCTGGTCGGGCCGACGGGGGCGGGCAAGAGCAGCATCATCAACCTGCTGATGCGGTTCTACGACGTGTGGGAGGGCGCGGTCCGCGTCGATGGCATCGATGTGCGCGATGTCCAGCGCGCCAGCCTGCGCCGCCAGATGGGCATGGTGCTCCAGGATACGTTCCTGTTCTCAGGCACCATCAGGGACAACATCCGGTATGGTCGCCCGGACGCGACGGACGAGGAGATCGAGGCGGCGGCCCAGCTGGTCAACGCTGACGAGTTCATCCGCCGCCAGCCGGAAGGCTATGACACCCCCATCCTGGAGCGCGGCGCGAACCTGAGCCAGGGTCAGAAACAGCTTATCGCCTTTGCCCGCGCCGTGCTGGCCGACCCGCGCATCCTTATCCTGGATGAGGCGACGTCGAGCGTCGACACGCGCACCGAGGCGCTGATCCAGGAGGCGCTGGGCCGCTTGCTCAAGGGCCGCACGGCCTTCGTCATCGCCCACCGCCTGAGCACAATCCGCAACGCGGACCAGGTGCTCGTGGTGGAGAAGGGGCGCATTGTCGAGCGTGGCACCCACGACGAGCTGCTGGCGCGGCGCGGCGCGTACTACGACCTCGTCACCCGCCAGATGGCCGTGCCCGGCCAGACGGCCGAGGCCGAGGCGGAGACGGTGGCGAGGTAGGCACATACTATGACCACAGAATCCCCCGCTACCCCCCACCGCGTGCTGTGCATCATGGCCCACCCGGACGACCCGGAGTTCTTCTGCGGCGCGACGCTGGCCCTCTGGGCGCGCGACGGCGCCGAGGTCACGATTGCGATTGTGACCGACGGCAGTCGGGGCAGCAACGACCCGGAGATGACGTCGGAGCGACTGATTCCCCTACGCCAGGCCGAGCAGCGCGCCGCCGCCCAGGCGCTAGGCGCGAAGGAAGTGCTCTTCCTGGGCTACCCCGATGGCTACCTCGTTCCCGACCTGGACCTGCGGCGGGCGTTGACACGCCTCATTCGCCAGGTCCAGCCCGACGCCGTCGTTTGCCCCGACCCGACAGTTTACTGGTACGACGAGGGCTACATCAACCACCCCGACCACCGCGCCACGGGCCAGGCGACGCTCGACGCCGTCCAACCCGCCGTGGGCAGCCGCTTCTTCTTTCCTGAACTGCTGGCCGAAGGCTACCCGCCGCACCAGGTCAAGGAACTCTATCTCGCGGGCGCGCTCCAGCCCAACGTCGAGATCGACGTCACCGCGACCATCGGCGCGCGCCTCGCCGCGCTGCGTGAGCACCGCAGCCAAATTCAGAACATGGACCAGATCGAACAGTGGGCGCGCGAAGAGGGTGAGCAGACCGGCAGCAAAGAGGCGCCCCGCTGGCTTGAGAAGTTCCGCCGCTTCAAGTTCGAGTAAACCGTGAGGCGTGACACGTCAAACGTGAGTCGACAGTTCTCACGTTTCACGTGTCACGTTTTACGTCTCACGCCTTGTCCAGCGCCTGCGCCAGGTCCGCCAGCAAGTCCTCACCGTCTTCGATCCCCACGGATAAGCGCACCAATCCCGCCGGCACCTCCAGCGCCGACCCGGCCACCGAGGCGTGGGTCATCACCGCCGGCACCTCAATGAGCGACTCGACGCCACCCAACGACTCGGCCAGGGTAAACAGCCGCGTCGCCTCCACCACGCGCCGCGCCGCCTCGGCCCCGCCGCGTAGCGTGAACGACAGCATGCCGCCGCAGCCGCGCGGCATCTGGCGCGCCGTGACGGCGTGGCCCGGGTGGTCGGGCAAGCCGGGGTAGAGTACGCGCTCGACTTTGGGATGCGTCGCTAGGTACTCGGCGACGGCCAGGCCGTTGGCGCTGTGGGCCTGCATGCGCAGCGCGAGGGTCTTGAGACCGCGCAGCGTCAGCCAGGCGTCGAACGGACCCGGCACGCCGCCCGCCGCGTTCTGGGTGAACTTGAGCCGCTGGTAGAGGTCTTCGTCCGACGTGACCAGCGCTCCGCCGACGACATCCGAGTGGCCGCCCAGGTACTTAGTCGAGGAGTGCATGACGACGTCCGCGCCGTGGGCGAGGGGCTGCTGGAGATAGGGCGAGGCGAAGGTGTTGTCGACGACGACAATCGGGCGCGGGTCGGCCGCCGCGCGGGCTACGTCGGCGACGGCGCGGATGTCGGCCACCTTGAGCAGCGGGTTGGTGGGCGTCTCCAGCCAGATGAGGCGCGTCGTCGGGCGCAGCGCCTGGGCGACGGCCTGGGCGTCGGACATGTCCACGAACGAGAAGTCCAGGCCGAAGTGGCGCAGGATGCGGTGGAACAGGCGGTAGGTGCCGCCGTAGACGTCGTCACCGACGATGACGTGGTCCCCAGCCTTGAACAGCAGCAGGAGCGTCGTCGTCGCCGCCATGCCGGAGGCGAAGGCCAGGCCGTAGGCTCCGCCTTCGAGGGAGGCCAGGGCGACCTGGAGCGCCGAGCGCGTCGGGTTGTCGGTGCGCGAGTAGTCGTAGCCGCTGTGGCGGCCCAGTTCGGGCTGGGCGTAGGTCGAGGTCTGATAGATGGGGACGATAACGGCGCCGGTCTGCGGCTCGGGGGCCTGCCCGGCGTGGATGGCGCGGGTGGCGAAGCCCAGGTGGGCGTGGTCGGCGGGCGTGTCGGAGGGGTACATGAGGCTCTCCTGTCGGTAATGTCTACCTCAAGTGTATAGCAAGATGGGGCGCGTGTCACACCCGACGCCGAGATGAGAGTTCGATGAGAGGGGCGGCGCCGTTGGAACATGGGCCGCTTGCCAAGCGTCGATACAAGCAGACCTTTATTGCCATGGCTTGTGACGCCATCATCGGGTATTATTCTTGGAGGACAGATGAGCATGGATTGGACGAGAGTAGGGAAGGGCCTGCGGACGGTGGTCGGCGTCGCGGCGCTGGTGGGCATCCTGGCCGCCTGTGGCAGCGGGACGACGGCCGCCCCGCGCCCCGCGCCCACGGGGACGACGGTTGCGCCCCTCGCGACCGCGACTACCGTGACCAAGCCGACGACGGCGGCTACGCAGCCCGCGCCGACGAACACTCCGCGCCCGGCGGCGACCGCCCCGGCGCAAGGAGAGACAAAGGTGGAAGGACCGCTCTGGAAGCTCGACTCGTATCTAGGGAGTGACGGCAAGACCGCCACTGCCGTGGCGGACGTGAAAGCGACGATGGAGTTCCAGGACGGCCGGGTCAGCGGCAACGCGAGCTGTAACCGCTACACGGCGGGCTACACCGTGAGTGGGAACAAGCTCACCATCCAGCCAGCCACCGTGACGAAGATGGCGTGCATCAACGAGGCCGTCAACAAGCAGGAGATGGCCTTCCTGGCTGCCCTGGGCCAGGTGGCGTCGTTCCAGGTAACGGGTAATCAGTTGAAGCTGGCGAACGCGGCGGGCCAGACGGTGCTGACGTTCAGTGTGCTCCCGCCGACGTCGCTGGTCGGCTCGACGTGGCACGTCCTGTCGTACAACAACGGCAAGGGCGGGCTGGTGTCGACGCAGACGAGCGGCAAGATTACAGTGGTGTTTGGCGCGGACGGCCGCGTGAGCGGCTTCGCGGGCTGCAACACCTACGGAGGGTCGTACCAGGTAACAGGTGACACGCTGAAGCTGAGCCAGCTCGCGGCGACGGCGATGGCCTGCGAGCCGAGCCTGATGCAGGAGGAACAGGAGTACCTGGCCGCCCTCGGCAAGGCCGTCTCCCTCCGCATCCAGGACGATACGCTGGAGCTGCTCGACGCCAGCGGAACGCGCATGGTGACATACAAGGCGCGGTAGGGTTCTCAGTTGCAACTGCCAACTATTTAGGGTATGATAGGGGAGCAAGCCGACAAGGCCTTGCTCCCTTGTCGCTCAAGTGCGTTACACGGCGTGGCGTCGCGTGGCACGTAGCTTGCGACGTTACACCCACCACGGAGGAGAATGTCGTGAAACGTCTAGGCCTGCTCCTGATGCTGCTCGTTCTGACCCTGGTCGCTGCCCAGTGCGGCGGTCAGACTCCGACGGCCACCGCGCCCACGGCGGCCGCGCCAACCCAGGCCGCTAAGGCCGCCGCGCCCACCGAGGCCCCCAAGGCAGCGGCGCCGACCGTTGCCCCGGCCGTGGCTAAGCCGACCGAGGCCGCCAAGGCGGCGCCCGCGGCGGGCCAGGTCGTCAAGATGGCCTTCGTACCGTCTACCGACTCGGCGAAGGTGCTGGCGAGCGGTGAGAAGATCGGCCAACTGCTAGAGAAGGAGACCGGGCTCAAGTTCCAGGTCTCGGTCCCGACCAGCTACGCCGCCGTGCTGGAGGCCATGAACGCGGGCCAGATCGACGTCGCCTGGCTGGCCCCGCTGTCCTACGTCGTGGGCAATAACAAGTACGGTGTCGAGCTGATCCTGACGACCACTCGCAACGGCTCCAAGGTCTACCCGTTCGAGTTTGTCATCAGGAGCGACTCAACTATCAAGGACCTCAACGATTTCAAGGGCAAGAAGATCGCCTTTGCCGATGAGTTGTCGGCCTCTGGCAACCTCTACCCGCGCGCCTACCTGCTCCAGAACGGCATCGACCCTGACAAGGACATGCAGCCGATCTACTCTGGCGCGCACGACAAGTCGGTCATCGCCCTGCTCAACGGCCAGGTGGACGTCGCCGCCATCTTCGGGGAGTACAAGGGCACGCCCGACGCCCGCAACAACGTCAAGTCGACGGTCCCCGACGTGTACGAGAAGACGAAGGTCTTCCTGAACAGCGCCGACAAGAACTTCCTCATCCCCAACGACACGGTCAGCGTCCGCAAGGGCTTGGACGCGGCGCTCAAGAAGAAGATCCAGGACGGCCTGATTGCCGTCTCGAAGACCGAGGACGGCATCAAGGAACTCAAGGCGTTGTACAACATCGATGGCCTCGTGGTCGGCGACCCGGCCGACTACGCGCCGATCCAGAAGGCCGCCGATGCGGCCAAGATCGACATCGGCAAGGCCATCCAGCCGCCGCCCACGCGGCCCCCGGCGACGGCCGCGCCCGCCGGCGGCACGCCTAAGCCGTAAGGACGAGGTAGCGCTACCTCGTAGCGCTGGTACCTTGTAGCGCGGATAACTTGTAGCGCCGACTTTAGTCGGCCTTGTGGTCAAGAGTCGACTAAGGTCGGCGCTACAGTGCGATAGGCGCTACAGCCCTACAGTTACGTCAACGGGAGCGCGATGTGCTGGAGATTCAACACCTGACCAAGGTCTTTCCCCCGAATGACCTCAAAGCCCTGGACGATCTGTCCCTCACCGTGAAGGACGGCGAGTTCATCGCGCTGATCGGGTTGTCGGGGTCAGGCAAATCGACGCTCCTGCGGTGCATCAACCGCCTGGTCGAGCCAACGAGTGGCAAAATCCTGCTCGACGGCGTCGACGTCACGGCGGCGACACCCGACGAGCTACGGCTCATCCGCCGCAGCATCGCCATGATCTTCCAGCAGTTCAACCTGGTCAAGCGCGCCTCGGTCATCACCAACGTGTTGGCCGGGCGGCTGGGCTACCTGCCGCCCGCCTGGTCGCTCATCAACCGCTTCCCGAAGGAGGACGTGGAGCGCGCCATCGCCAACTTACAGCGCGTCGGTATTGCCGACAAGGCCTACGTGCGCGCCGACACCCTCTCCGGCGGTCAGCAGCAGCGGGTCGCCATCGCCCGCGCCCTGATGCAAAATCCCAAGCTCATGCTGGCCGACGAGCCAGTGGCGAGCCTCGACCCGGCCACGTCCCACTCGGTCCTCAAGTACCTGGAGCAACTCAACCGCGACGAGGGCATCACCGTCGTGTGCAGCCTACACTTCCTGTCGCTGGCGCGGCGCTACTCGACCCGCGTCGTCGCCCTCAAGGCGGGCCGCATCGTCTTCGACGGCCTGCCGTCGGAGATTACCCCGGAACGCTTCCAGCAGATTTATGGCGAAGAGGCCATAGAAGTGGAGATCGCGTAATGGCGCAGCAGACGCAACCCGCTGGCCGGGTCACCACGCCCCCTCCGCCACCCATCGAGATTCGGAAGCCGACGGCCTTCTGGCTCACGCCGCGTTTCATCGTCTTCGCCCTCATCGCCATTGCCGCCTACATCTACGGCACGCAACTCACGGGTATCAACTTTGTCGACCTGGTGCGCAACCTGCCCAAGGCCCAGCATATCGTCGTGCAGTTGCTGCAGCCGGACCTGATGCAGGAAAACACGCAGCTTGTCAGCGACCGCATCTCAGTGCTCATCCCCGGCGAGACCGTCAGTGGGGAGCCGCCCGTCCGGTCCGCCAAGCCCGGCCCGCAACTCAGCCTGTCCGAGCGGACGGTGAAGCAGGGGCAGACGGTGGAGTTGAGCGGGACGGGCTGGCCCGCCAACACGACGGCGACGCTGTACTGGGACACCGGTCAGACCCAGGAGCCGCTCAGCCAGTTCCAGACCGACGCCCAGGGCGCGTTCTCCGTTCCGGTCGTGATTCCCAGCGGGGAAGCGCAGGGCATCCGCTTCATGGAAGTGCGCGTCGAGTCGCCCGTGCCGGGCTTTCTCGGCCTGCCGAGCATCACCTTTACCGAGACGGCCATCTTGTCGTTCCAAAAGATGGTCGAGACCATCTTCCTGGCGCTCATCGGCACCACATTCACCGTCATCTTGAGCGCCCCGCTCAGCTTCCTGGGCGCGCGCAACGTCATGTCCGGCTCGCGCGTGACCGAGACGGTCTACTTCATCGTGCGCAGCATCTTCAACATCCTGCGCTCCATTGAGGTGCTGATCCTGGCCGTCATCTGGGCCGTCGTGGTCGGCATCGGCTCGTTCGCGGGCATCCTCGCCATCACGGTGCATGGCATCGGCGCGCTGGGCAAGCTCTACTCCGAAGCCATCGAGAGCATCGAGCCAGGCCCGATTGAGGCGCTGCGCGCCACGGGCGCCAATCGCTTGCAGATGGTGATGTACGCTGTTCTCCCCCAGGTCATCCCCGCTTTCATCTCCTTCACCTTCTATCGTTGGGACATCAACGTCCGCATGGCGACCGTCCTCGGACTGGTCGGCGGCGGCGGCATCGGGTTTATCCTCATCCAGTTTATCAACCTCCTGCAATGGCAGAAAGCCGCCACCGCGTTGTGGCTGATCGTCATCGTCGTCATGACGATGGACTTTGCGAGCGCCTGGGTCCGCAAGAAGGTCGTGTAGTCGTTGACAAGGGAGAAGTGACGACGGGGAAGGGGCGACTGGCCTCTTCTCCCTCGCCGCGTGCCACGCCGCAGGGCGAAGGAGGCGCGTCATGGAACAGTCCGCGCATGTCGTGGTGGTCGGGGCGGCCAGTATCGACATCAAAGGCCGCGCCTACGGGCCACTGGAACCGCTGGCCGCCAACTCAGGCGCCATCAAGCTGACGGTCGGCGGCTGCGCGCGCAATATCGCCGAGAACCTGGCGCGGCTCGGTGTCGAGACGACGCTGCTGTCGGTGGTGGGCGATGACGCATTCGGGCGGCTCATCCTGGACCGTACGGCCGACGCGGGGGTGGCGGTGGAGCCGGTCATCGTGGTCACGACTGAGCCATGTACCGCCGCCTACCTGGCCCTCTTTGACGAGAGCGGTGAGCTTCTCGTCTCGCTCGACGACATGTCGCCGCTAACCCTCCTGACGCCCGACTACGTCGACGACCACGAGAGGTTATTCCTGGACGCCGACATGATCATCCTGGACGCGAATCTGCCGGAAGACACGCTGGCCGCCATTGCCCGTCTGTCCCGGTCAGCCGGTGTCCCGCTGTGTGTCGACCCAACGTCGGTCGCGCTGGCCGCCAAGTTCACCGACCTGTTGAGTGACATCGACCTGTTCGTGCCCAACATGGCGGAGGCGCAGGTCTTCTGCGGCTGTGACGTGACGGGGCGTGACGAGGCCATCGGCGTGGCGCGGGCGCTGGTGCATCGCGGGGTGGGGACGGCGATTGTGACGCTGGGGGCGGATGGGGTCGCCTACGCGACGGGGGAGGAAAGCGGCTGGATTCCTGCCTTCCCGATTGACGAGGTGGTGGACCTGACGGGGGTCGGCGCGGCGTTGACGGCCGGCATTGTGTTTGGCCTGCTCAACGACGTACCCATTGACGAGGCGGTGCGGCTGGGCGCGTCTGCCGCCGCCCTGACCCTCCAATCCCACGAGACGGTCCGCTCCGACCTCAACCTGGACATGCTCTACGAGCAGATTATGGTATTCTGAAGCCTGAAATAGACCGTCTGCTACGGGTGGTCGTTAGGATTATCGACGACTAACCCTTCAGCCTCTGCCGCGTTGTTTAGGTTCACATCAGCCGAAAGAAATATGAGTTGTCCTGCGCCATCCTAGGCGAGTTCAGTAGCGAGGAACAAGGCGCTCGCTAATTGGATGGCGTCATAGCCGCGCAGCCCGTACTGTTGCACGAGATCCATCGCTCGATCAACAATGTCAGGTGTGGTGAGGACGATATTGTATTGCTGGTAGAAGCGCTCCCGGAACGCGGCAAGCGCCTGCTGATCGTCCGCGACTGAAACTGTTCCCATGCGGACCCGGCGTGCTAACGCTGCGGCAATCTCTGCGCCTGTGACGAGCGCAATAAAGACCTCGTTGCTCCCCTCCTCATCGACGATACTTACCACCCACGCTGTTCCCTGCTCGTGCGCGAAGCGCTTCACCAGGGCGCTACTGTCGAGGTAGTACACTTCCATCAGCGACGCTCTTCCAGGATTGTCTCGGATAGCGGCGGCCCTTGCACCTGGATCGGCTCGAACCGCGCCCTTGTCCTCTGCTTGGCGCGCACCAGCAAGATGCCTTGCGCCTGCAGACGACTCTTCGTGAGGGCGAGCCGCTCGTCCTCGGCCTCACGGGTTAGCTCGGCAATCGTCTCGACAATCGTCAGTCCGCGCTGCTCACTCTGTCTCTGCAAGCGTTCGTAGACCTCTTCAGGAATGGCTATCACTTTACTCATGCATCCTCCCCGCTGGGTTAGGACATCGTGTCGCGCCGGCTATCTTAGTCGATTCAGGCGCTAAAAGCAAGCGGCTCACTGGAAATTGGGGAAGTAGAGCGCCATCAGGACACTCGTCGCGTTGAACAGGGTGTGGATGATGATGGTGGCGGTGGTGTTAACGTGCTTGCGGACCAAACCCAGCACGACGCCGACAACGAGAATTTGGAGCAACGCGGGGGTGAAGCCGTATTGGGCATGGACGATCATAAAGAGGAATGCGGTTAAAGGGATGCCCAGGCGTGGCTGGAGGGCGCCGCGAAACAGGATTTCCTCGCCAATCCCCGCCGATAGGCCAATGGTGGCTGCGCCCGGTAACGAGACAAATGCGCCAAACAGGGCATCCGTTACCTGGCCGAAGTCCTGGAACGCCTGGGGGGAAATCGTGCGCCAGATGAGCGTCACGAACATGTCGAACAGGAACAGGCCCAGCCAGGCCGCGATGGCGACCGAGAACCCTGCCCACGTCAGCCGCGTCAGCCCCAACCGCTGGAGCGTGGCGCGCCAGTTGCGGCGCAGGAACAGGCCGACGCTGGTCAGGCCGTAGACGGCGAACATCAGGCCCTGGAGCCAGAGCAGCGGCAGGGTGTTGATGTTCTCCAGTAGCGACTCGGTCTGTGGGTCGGGGTTGGCGACGGCAAAGGCCGTCGGCAGGCTGGCGACGCTGACGCCGACGAGCATAATCGCCAGGGACAGGGCCAGCCCATTGACAATCGACTCGGGGCGCAGCGGGATGACATAAGCCAGCGCGGCGCGCACCTGGGGAATGAGCGGCAGCAGGGCCAGCACGCCTGTGCCCAGATAGACAACGCCGCTAAACAGGGCCAGCCACGGGCTGGGCAGGGCTAGGCCGGGCGGCGCGCCCTGACCCGACGCGGGCATGAAGGCGGCCAGCGCTGTCATCGGGCCGCACGCCAGGAGCAGGACGCACAGCAGGACGGCGCTGACGATGGTGAGGACGCGCGCCGACGAGTACCGCTCGCCCAGGTTGGCGAGGAGGATTAGCGCCAACGGGATGAGAAAGACCAGAAACATGACGACGAAGATAACCAGCCGCAACAATACCGTGTCCATAGTACCTCGCTAAAGCGCCCGGCAGATCAAGCCCTTCAAGTACTCACTCTCCGGAAAGCTCAACAGCACCGGGTGGTCCGCCGCCTGGCCCAGATGCTCAACAATCTGGGCGGGGCGGTGCGCGTCCGCGCTCGCGCCAAAGACGACCTTCTGGAACAGGTCGGCGCTGATGATGCCTGAGCACGAGAATGTCGCCAGGATGCCATCTGGTTTCAATAGGTGGAACGCCTGGAAGTTGATGTCCTTGTAGCCACGCGTGGCCCGCTCAATCTGGGCCGCGCTGCGGGCAAACTTGGGCGGGTCCAGGATGACGACGTCGAACTGCTCGCCCCGATGGCGATACTCGCGCAGGACCTGGAAAACATCCCCGACGCGGTACTCATCCTGGGGACGGTTGAAGCCGTTGAGGGCCAGGTTGCGCTCGGCCAACTGGAGCGCCTCCGCCGAGGTGTCGACGTTGACGATCTGGGCCGCGCCCGCCCGCGCGGCGTAGACGGCGAACGCGCCCGTGTAGGCAAAGCAGTTGAGGACGCGGGCCGCGCGGCAGGCGCCGGCGACACGGCGGCGGTTCTCACGCTGGTCGAGGTAGAAGCCCGTCTTCTGTCCCCCTTGCAGGTCGACCAGAAAGCGCAGGCCGTGCTCGACAATCTCGACGGCCGGCGGCGCGTCTCCCCACAGCACGCCCTCCACTGCGCCCAGCCCCTCACGCCCGCGCACCTCGGCGTCGGCGCGCTCGATGATAGCGCGGGGCGCGAAGCGCTCGGTCAGCGCGGCGACCACGTCGGCCTTGCGCTGCTCCATGCCCAGCGTCGAGAACTGGACGGTGATGACGTCGGCGTAGCGGTCGACAATCAAGCCGGGCAGGTCGTCCGCCTCGCTAAAGACGACGCGGTAGGCGGTCGTCTCGGCGGCGAGCGCCCGCTGCCGCCAGCCGTCGGCCTGGGCGAGGCGGCGGCGCAGGAAGTCCAGGCCCATCGTCTCGTCGGGCTGCCAGGTGAAGAGCCGCACGACGAGCTGCGACTGGCTGTTGTACAGGCCGCGCGCCAGGAAGGTCCCCTGGTGGTCGACGACGTCTACGACGTCGCCGTCGGCGGGCCGGCCTTCGACGCGGGCGACCGCCCCGGAGAAAATCCAGGGGTGGCGATGGCGGACGGGTTTCTCGCGGCCCGGCTTGAGGACAAGGCGGGGGTAGGCGTTCAAACGGACCTCAGTTCTCAGGTGGCGAAGCGCTCGCCCAGGGCCAGGACGACCACGCCGCCGACAATCAGCGCGCCGCCAATCAACTGCGGTGGCGACAGGGTCTCGCCCAGCGCGACCCACGCCAGCAGCGCCGTGAGCGCCGGTTCCAGGCAGGTAATCAGGCTGGCCGTGGCGGGGGGCAGATAGGCGAGACTGGCCGTGAAGAGACCATAGCCGCCGAGGGTCGGGATGACGAGGGCCAGCAAGCCCAGCCAGATCGCAGGCTCGATGTCCGGCACGCCGGTGTTGACCTGCGCCAGGAACAGCAAGCCGCCGGCGATGGCGAACGAGTAGACCAGCGAGGTCGCCGGATGCAGGCGCCGCTTGGCGGCGGCGCGTCCAAATAGACTGTAGCTGGCGTTGAGCAGGCCCGCCCCGATGCCGACCGCTGTCCCTAGCGAATCACGTGCCAGCAGGGCCGGGTCATACAGGCCCGCGACAAGGGCGACGCCGGCCAGGCTGAGGGGCAGGGCGACGGCGACGGCGCGGCTGAGATGCTCCTTGAGCAGCCAGCGCGCGCCGAGGGCGACGAAGGCGGGCGACATGTACACCAGGACGGTACTGACCGCCGCGCCGTTGCGCTGGACCGAGACCGTCCAGGCGGCGTTCATGAAGGCCAGCGCCACGCCGTAGGCCAGGAAGAACGGCCAGTGGTCGCGAGGCAGGCGCAGCAGATGGGGGGCGCGCCAGGCCAGGACGGCGGCCAGGATGGCGGCGGTGAGCAGGTCGCGCCAGGCGGCCAGGGTGAGCGGGGCCAGGGACGAGTTGGCGAGCAAGGCGGCGATGATGGGGCCGGTCGTCGACCAGATGACGGTGGCGACGAGGGCCAGGGTATAGCCGCGCGTCACATGGCTCTCAGCGCGGGCGAGGGTCACGCGTTCAGCGGTCATGCGTCCTCAAGGGGCTGGAAGGCGAGCGCCAGCGCGGTCTGGGTCGCGGGCGTCACGCGGGCGCGGTGATCGAGGCGGAAGCCGCTGACCCAGACGATGGCGTCGGCGTTGACGAGCAGCGGCAGGCGGTCGCGCAGGGCGCGGGGCACGTGGGCGTCGGTCATGAAGTCGTGGAGGCTGCGCGAGTGGCCGTCGAAGCCGAGGGGCTGGAAGCGGTCGCCGGGCTGCCGCGGGCGCAGCCACAGGCCGCCCTCGGCCGCCGCGGCGTCGATGACCTCGGTCCAGCGCGGCGTCTCGCGGCTCCCCGCCGGCGCCACGTCAGCGGCGGGGCATGTCTCAATCACCAGCTTCCACTTGTCCCCTGGTAGGCGGGTCTCGCCGGGCGCGGCGACGGGTAGCGCGGCCGTGTCGGGCGGCAGGAGCGGCCAGTCCGACGCGGACGGCGCGCCCCCGATGAACAGGCTGCCCGCGCAGCGCGTGACCGTCAGGCGAGGTAGATCGACCTGCTCACGTGTGGCCTCCGCTGCAGCCAACGCCACGACGGCCTCGACCTGCTCGGCCGTCACGTCCCGCAGGCCAACGGCATGGACGATGGCCCGCCGCACTAGATGACGACGGACGGCGACCGGCTGCGCGGCCAGGGCCGCCAGGTCCAGCGTGACGCCCCCGTCCGCCGCCCGGACCACCTGGGGCCAGGCCGCGTCAACCAATGTCTGCACCATCTCGTAGTCCTCGGCTAGGCTGCGCGCCGTGCGGCTGAGGGTAGCGACGATGGCCGGGTTGTACGTCTGGAGGAGGGGCAGTAGCTCGTGGCGGACGCGGTTGCGGGTGAAGCCGGTGTCCTGGTTCGTCGTGTCCTCGCGGTAGGCCAGACCCCGCGCGGCGACATAGGCGCGGATTTCAGCGCGGGGCAGCGCCAGGAAGGGCCGGATGAGGGAGATGTTTTGGTGGGACGGTACGGGCAGCGGGGCGCGCGGCTGCATCCCGCGCAGCCCGGCCAGCCCGGCCCCGCGCAGCAGGTTGAGCAGGACGGTCTCGGCCTGGTCGTCGGCGTGGTGCGCCGTGGCGACGGCGGCCGCCCCCACGGCCTGGGCGAGCGCGCCGAGGAAGGCGTAGCGCGCCTGGCGGGCTGCCTCCTCCTGCGCCAGCCGCTCCTCCCGCACCAGCCGCCGCACGTCAACCGCGCCGACCGTCACCGTCAGCCCCATCTGGCGCGCCAGGTCGGCCACAAAGGCCGCGTCGTCGGCGCTGGTCGGGCGGAGGCCGTGGTCCAGGTGGCCGACGTGGAGGCCGACGCCGAGGTCGGGCGCCAGGCGCGCCAGGACGTCCAGCAGGGCGACGGAGTCGGCGCCCCCTGAGACGGCGACGACGACGGTCTGGCCTGGGACCAGCAGGTGGTGGGCGTGGATCGCGTGGCGCGTCAGTGGAGCTAAATCTGGCACGGGGTTTGCTTTGCAGGGATTGGCATGTGTCAATGGTTAGGTATAGGAGGACTCGTCCTATGAATCGTTCAGTCTATCGTGAAGTGCAACGTCAGGAAGTGACACCCGATCCGGCGCCGGCCAACCCGGACATCTGGCGCGCGCCTGTGGACACCACGCCGGTCGATCCCACGGCGCCCGGCGCTTACAGTGAGGTCCGCCGCGAGACGGTGACGACTACTGACCCAGCGGTCAACCCCTACGCGCCGCTGCCGGCGACGACCCCCGCGCCCGGCGAGACGGTCGTGCGCGAGCGCACCGTCGCTAGCGGCCCGGTCTACACGTCGACCGAGTGGGGCCTGATGCGGACGCGACAGATCATGGGCTACATCTTGACCATCGTCGAGAGCCTGCTGCTGATCCGCTTCGTGCTGCGCCTGATTGGGGCCAACCCGGCCAACGCGTTCGCGCAGTTGGTCTACCTGCTGACCGCGCCGTTCGTGGCGCTGTTCGGCAACCTCGTCCCCAACCCGGTCGTGGCCGGGACGAATGTGGTCTTCGAGATCACGACGCTCATCGCCATGCTGTTCTGGGCGCTGCTGTTTGCGGCGGCCTGGCGGCTGGTCCGCATGCTGATGGCGCCCCCGGCGTAACGCCAGAGTCCGCTGATCCCTTTGCTCGGCCCGCCCCTCCGGCGGGCCGACTGTTTTGTCAGCCCCGCCGAGTTATGGCACATTATAGCCTAATCCCGTAGGGCTTCCAATCGCGAGGTTGTCATGGCGGAGCGCGTGTGGCCGGTGGTGGTGGTTGGGGGCGGGGCGGCGGGCCTGACGGCGGCGATGTTCGCCGCCGAGACCGGGCGGCGGGTGCTGCTGCTGGAGCGGACGGCGACCCTGGGCCAGAAGATTCTCATCGCCGGGGGTGGGCGGTGCAATGTCCTGCCCGCCCAGGTCCACAGCGGCGTCTTTGTCACCGACTCGCCGCGGCCCGCCCTGGACAGCGTCCTGCGCGCCTGGCCGCTGACCGAGCAAATCCGGTTCTTCGAGCGCGAGTTGGGCGTCCCGCTCAAGTACGAGTCTTTTGCCACGCGCGTCACGCCGCGCCACGACGGGGTCGTGATGGACTCGCGCTTCGCCGCGCCCGGCAAACTGTTCCCCGTCTCGGACCGCGCCGCTGATGTACGCGACGCCCTGGCGCGCGCGGCCCAACGGCGCGGCGTGACGGTTCAGACCGGGGCCTCGCTGGCGCGGCTGGACCGCGACGCCGACGGCTGGCGGCTGGAGATGGGCGACTGGCAGAGCGGACGACGAAAGACTGCTCCGCCTGTGGCGCGGACACAGCGCCAGCCGCTGCGCGCCGAGCGGGTCATCCTGGCAACGGGCGGGCTGTCCGTGCCGACGACGGGCAGCGACGGGACCGGCTTGCGGCTGGCCGAGGCGCTGGGCCACTGCGTCACGCCGACCTACCCCGCTCTCACGCCCCTGCTTGGCGGCTCGGCGGCCCACCACGCGCTGGCCGGTGTCTCGCTCCCGGTCGCGCTCCACGCGGCGGGGGACTCGGAGTGGCAGGTGGAAGGCGGCTTCCTGTTCACCCATCGTGGCTACAGCGGGCCGGCGGTGCTGGACATCTCCCACGTGGCGGCGCGGGGCGGGGAGAGACGCTCGGCCATCGTGGCGCGCTGGGGGGAGTGGACGGCGGAGCAGTGGACCCAGGCGCTGGTCGGGGCGAGGGGCGGTGTACTGGCCGTCGTGCGGGAGGCGCTGCCCGAGCGCCTGGCGAGGCAGTTGGTGGCCGAGGCAGGCCTGACGGAGACACAGCGCGCGGCTGAGCTACGCCGCGCCGACCGCCAGCGGCTGGTCGAGGCGCTGACGCGCTACCCGCTGCCCTGGACGGGCGACGAGGGCTATGCCAAGGCGGAGGTCACGGGTGGCGGCGTGGGACTGGACGAGGTAGACGTGACGACGCTGGAGAGCCGCCGGTGTGCGGGCCTCTTCCTGTGCGGCGAGATGCTGGACGTGTTCGGGCCCATCGGCGGCTACAACTTCCTGTGGGCGTGGGCGTCGGGCTACGTCGCCGGGCGGGGGGCAGGGGGGCAGTGAAGGTCGCCTCTGGCGACGCTGGCGGAGCAGATGCCTCACTGCGTTCGGCATGACAGTCCGCCGTCACCCTGAGCGGAGCAAAGGGTCTCCTCTGGACACGTCGGCGGAGAAGGTGCTGCGCGGCGCGCAGCAGCATGACCCTCCTCGGTTGTCATATCTTCACGCTACGTGGCGACACTTCAACCCGCTGATGGGCAAGCAGGCCCATAATGGAAACAACATTTGTGAGCCTGCGCTCTTCGGCCTATCGCAAAGAGGAGAGGTGTCGCCATGTATCGCAATATTCTTGTTCCGCTCGACGGCTCGGAGCTGAGTGAGAAGGCGCTCCCAGCCGCCAAGATGCTGGCCCAGGTTAACCAGGCTCAGCTGATTCTGATCCAGGCCGCCGGCGCCCACGTCCCCGAAGCCCGCGCCTACCTGACGAAGGTGGCGAGCGAGTTGGTCGCCGAGGGCTTTGCGGTGGATACGCTGGCCGTGTCCGGGCCGCCCGCGCAAGCCATCCTGCTGGAGGCGCAGCGCCGCCCAGCCGACGTGGTGGTCATGTGTACCCATGGCCGGTCGGGGGTCGGGCGGGTGCTCTTTGGCTCGGTGGCCGAGGCCGTGCTGAGCCACAGCACGGTGCCCGTGTTCCTGGTGCGGACGACCACAGACGCCCAGAGTCTCTTGCGGCCCAAGATGATGGTGCCGCTGGACGGCTCGCCGTTTGCCGAGGCCGCGCTGACCCAGGCGACGGCCCTGAGCCGCACCCTCAGTGCGCCGCTGGTGCTGCTGGACGTTGTCTGCCGCCCGCCTGAGCCGTG
Organism: uncultured Anaerolineales bacterium; assembly: GCA_964557745.1. Taxonomy (GTDB): domain Bacteria; phylum Chloroflexota; class Anaerolineae; order Epilineales; family JAHCIE01; genus JAHCIE01. The sequence goes on along the minus strand of CAZLBQ010000006.1, from coordinate 6,896 downwards.
CACGTCCATCTGGAATACCAGCACGACCCAGTTGCAGCGCGACCAGGAACTGGCCTACCAGCTCGAGGAACGCGTGGCGCACCGCTACGTCGACGGCGTCGTCGCCCGGCTGCAGGGCGAGGGCTACCCGGTGGAGGGTGTGGTGTGCCGCGGCTCAGCTTGCCAGGGCATCCTGGAGCACTGCGCGGAGTTGGGCGTCACGATGGTTGTCATGGCGACCCACGGCCGCACCGGGGTCAAGCGGCTGGCGCAGGGGAGTGTGGCCTTCAGTGTGCTGTCGCACAGCAACTTCCCGCTGTTGCTCGTTCACCCTTCCGAGAAGGACGTGGCGCAGCTCGCGCACGCGAGCGTCGTGCACGCGTGACGGTGGCGGCCGATGGCGGCGGCCGACTGAAGTCGGCGCTACATGGGGCGCGACAAGGCGGCGGCCGACTGAAGTCGGCGCTACAAATCGGCGCTACAGGTTGTTGCTACGAGGCGGCGATGACCTGGCCGAGGACGAACTTGAGGTAGCGGCCTTCGGGAAAGTGGGCGGGCACCGGATGGTCGAGGGGCTGGCCGGCCTCGTGCTGAATCAGCAGGCGGCGGCTAGCCTGCGCGCCCGCCTGGGCGAGGGCGTCGCGGAAGGCGTCAGGGCTGACCTGGGCGGTGCAACTGGCCGTCGCCAGCAGTCCGCCCGGCGCTACGACCTGCATGCCCAGCGTGTTCAGACGGACATACGCCCGCAGGGCGGCGTGTAGGCTGCTCTTCGACCGCGCCAGTGACGGCGGGTCGAGGATGACCAGGTCGAAGCGCCGCCCCTCCGCTTTGTAACGCGTCAGCGTCTCGAAGACGTCGGCGGCCTCGAAGGCGTGGTCGGCGGGGTCGAAGCCGTTGCGGACGAAGTTGACCTGGGCGTCGGCCAGGGCGTCGGCAGCGATGTCGACACTCGTGACGTGCGTCGCGCCGCCGCGCGCCGCGTAGACCGAGAAGCCCCCGCTGTAGGCGAAACAATTGAGGACGCTCTTGCCGCCGCTCCACGCTTCGATGGTGCGGCGGTTTTCGCGTTGGTCGAGGAAGAGACCTGTCTTCTGGCCGGCGGTGAGGTTCGCCAGGAAGGTCAGGCCATGCTCCTGGACGGTCAGGTCGCGGGGAGGGGGAGCGCCCCAGAGACGACGAACGACCGACGACGAACGACCGCGGGTTTCGGGCAAGTCTGTCTCGGCGGTCGGCGGTCGTTGGTCATCGGTCGTTTTGGGCCGGTGCAGGATGCCTTTGAGGCGCGTGGTGGCGCGCAGGGCCTCGGCGACCCAGGGGACGAGCGTCGTTACCGACTCGGCATAGGTGGCGATGACGGCGAACTCGCCGTACAGGTCGACGGTGATGCCGGGCAGGCCGTCGCCCTCGCCGAACAGCCAGCGGTAGGCGGTCGTCGCCGTCTGGCGGAGAGAGGCCCGCCGCTGCCACGCCGCCTGCACCTGGGCCTCGACCCAGGCCGCGTCGGGTGGCTTGTCGCGGCGGAAGAGCCGCACCGCGATGGGCGAGACGGCGTCCCAGAGACCAATGGCGCTGAAGCCCCCGCAACGCACGCGTACCCACGTCCCGGACGGCAGGGGGGGCGCGTCCGGGACGTGGGTACGGTAAAGCCAGGGGTGCCCCTGGCTCAGACGTGTCTTGAGATGCGTGGGGACGAACAAGTCGCGCATGGGACGCTCTAAAGGTCACGCCGACTAAAAGTCGGGCCTGGGGGGCCTGCGGCTGGTCGTCCGCCTGCGCGGACGAGAGGAGCAGCGGCGCAAGCCGACGCCCGGCCGCAGGCGCCGGTCTAGCCTGCCAGCATCTTCTCGGCGGGACGCCGCGAGCGGCCAATGTCACCGCAGACGAGCTGGCGGAACAGGTCCGCCGTGCGAGTGGCGCTGAGGCGGATGTCGAACATGTCCTCGGCGCGGCGGCGGGCGGCCTGCCCCATCCTGGTGATACGCTCGGGTTGGTCGAGCAGGTCGAGCATGCGCCAGCTCTGGTTCTCCCAGTCGCAGGCGCTGACGATGTAGCCCGTGCCCTCGCTCTCGATGATCTCGGTGACGCCGCCAACGGCCAGCGCCACGACGGCCCGCCCGCAGGCCATTGCCTCCAGAATCGAGAGCGGCATGCCCTCGCTGCGCGACGACGAGGCCACAATGTCGAAGGCCGGGTAGACGTCAACCATGTTAGCGCGCACGCCGGCGAAGCGGACCCGGTCGCCAATGCCCAGCCGCTCAGCCAGGTTGAGCAGGTCGTTACGCATGCCGCCTTGCCCGACCAGGGCAAAGTATACATCAGGCCGGCGGCGGTGGACCATCTCGGCGGCGCGCAGGAACTGATCTGGGCCTTTCTCCCACTCCAACCGCCCGACGAAACCCACCAGCGGCGCGTCCGCCGGGACGTTAATGGAAGCGCGGAAGGCCGAGCCGTCGCTATCAGGATGGAACATCTCGACGTCCACGCCGTTGGGGATGAGGTGCACGCGGTCGGGATGGACGCCCATCGCCAGCGCCTGGGTGTAGGCCTCCTGGCAGACCGTCACCAGCGTCGAACTGACGGCGCGCCAGATGCCCAACTCGTGGGAGGTGATGTTCATGCCGTGGACGGTCGCCACGGCGGGGATGCCGGTCAGCCGGGCGGCCAGCCCGGCCAGGACGTGGGCCTTGGGCATGTGGGCGTGGACGATGTCGATGTTGTGAAGGCGGATGACCTCAATCGCCAACTGGATGGAGCGCCAGCGCGGGTCATCCTCGACTGGGGCGATGTAGACGTCGCAGCCCATCTGACGCAGCGCCGTGGTGAACGGGCTTTCAAAGGGGCAGATGAGCGTCACCTGGAAGTCGTCGGCCGGCAGATGGCGGATCAGGTTCCGAACGTAGACCTCCATGCCGCCGACGGTGGCGTGGCCGAGAATCTCGAGCACGCGGAGCGGGGGCTGGAGGCCGTTGGGAGTCGTTCGGATAAAGGGTTGCTTTTTCGTAGACGCCTCCATCATTTCGGTGACGCGCCCAGGCCCAGCCACGCCGCCGCCGTCCCGCCCATAATGCGGGCGCGGCCCTCCGCATCGACGCCCAGGTCGTCGAGCAGGCGGTGGACCTCGTCAATCATGACACGGATATGCGCGCCACTACAGGGGAAGAAGCGATCGCTACCGAACTGAAGCAAGCCCGGGCCGAGTACATCCAGGGCCTTGCGGAGCACTTCGTGGCGATAGATTGGCGGCGGGCCGAACGAGAAGTCGAAGCGGAACTGGCTCTCGTCGGGGGGTACGCCGTTGATGAGGTCGATGACGCCGACGGCGTTGGCCTCGTCGCACCACGGCCAGCCGAGATGCGCCAGGGTGACCTTCAAGCCGGGATGGTCGCGGACGGCCTCGAAGAAGGTCGGGCGGCAGAAGCGCCCCGACCGACCGTCGATGAAGATGCCGCTGTGGAACAGAGCGGGGATGTGGAGCGCGGCGGCCCGCTCGTAGACGCGGTGCGCGCAGTCGTCGTAGGGGTACCAACCGCTCGGGACGGTCTTCCACCCGCGCAACCCGAGGCGGGTGATGGCGTCTTCCAGGTCATCGGCGGCTTCGGGGTGGAGGGGGTTGACGACGGCGAAGCCGATGAGGCGGTCGGTGTGGCCGCGGACGAGGTCGGCCAGGTACTCATTCCCCCGGCGCAGCGACGCGCGGTCGGCCAGCCGGTAGGGGTCGTTCAGGAAGGGGGCGAGCAGGACGGCTACGTCCACGCCCGCTTCGTCCAGGGCACGCAGAACATCGTCAGCGTGTTCCCGTCCCGAACAGTGCAAGTGGGCATCGATTAACATAATGATAGGCCAGCAGCTACCGCTGTGTTCTTCCGCAGGGGAGCGGCGTCTGTCCTCGCGGCCTGTGGCCCAAAACGGCAAGTTTCGTGCCAGCCTTCACACGTGGGTCTGTTGTTCACAGAGCCACCAGGTTGCCAGAACCGGTCGGGTCTGGCTGCGTCGGGGGGGGGCTAGTCCGGCCGCGTCGGGTGGCGCTGGGCCAGTTCGACGGCAATGTAGGCCACGTTATCCCACGCGTTGTGGATGCCGATGAAGAGGAGCAGAGTTGTGCTGCCAGCGATGACGAATAGGGCTGGCGCCGGCTGGCGTGGCAGAAACAGCCCCGCGAGGAGCAGGGCCGTGTAGGCAACCAGCGGCAAGACGGTATGCGACAGCCAGTCTTCCAGCACCGGTTGGTAGTGCTCCTGCCGGCGCACCCGCTGGACTACGGTACTCATATAGACCACGCCGACGAGACCCGCGAGGGCCAGCAGTAGGCCCGCCATCCAGAGCGCCGGCCAGGGGGCGCTGAGGAGTGCGGCGACGAGCAACGCCGCGCCAAAATGCACGACGCTGGGCGTGTTGAACGTGGCAAACGTCTCACGCGCCGCCGGCTCGCGCCCGGGCACGCTGGTGATCAAGGTCGCCACGACGAACATCAAACCGGTCAGCGTCGCGGCCGCGGCGCCGACGATGACGTAGAAGTTTTGCCACGTGGCAAGCGGTGAGGGGACAGCCTGTGGCACAATCGCTCCTGTGACGGTTGTCGTCTGGGCTATTGATGACCGACGATAGGATGTGGCACATACGGCTCTTCCAGGTAGGCGACCTCCTCCTGGGTCAGCTTCACGGACAGCGCGCCGACGGCATCTTCCAGGTGGGTGATCTTGGTGGCTCCGATGATAGGCGCTGTCACCGGCGGCTTCTGTAACAGCCAGGCTAGCGCGATGTGAACGCGCGGCACGTCATGCTGGGCCGCGATCTCCGCGACCCGCTCTACGACCCGACGGTCGGTGTCGGCGGTCGCGTCGTACTTGCTCCGCGCGATCTGATCGGTTGCGGACCGCAGCGTGCTCTCGGACGACCAGTCACGCGTCAATCGTCCTGAGGCCAGCGGGCTGTACGGGATCACCCCGATCTTCTCCGCGCGGCAGAGCGGCAGCATCTCGCGCTCCTCTTCGCGGTAGATGAGGTTCAGGTGATCCTGCATCGAGACGAAGCGGGTCCAGCCATGCTTCTCGGCGACATGCAGCGCTTTCTGGAACTGCCACGCCCACATGGCCGAGGCGCCAATGTAGCGGGCCTTGCCAGCCCGCACCACGTCATGCAGCGCCTCCATCGTCTCCTCGATGGGAGTTTGGTCATCCCAGCGATGGATCTGGTAGAGGTCCACGTAGTCTGTCCCCAGCCGCTTCAGGCTGTGGTCGATCTCGCTCAGGATGGCCTTGCGCGACAAGCCGCCGCCATTCGGTCCCTCACGCATTTTGCCGTGGACCTTGGTGGCGATGACGACCTCGTCCCGATGAGCGAAGTCCTTCAAGGCGCGGCCAAGGATCTCCTCACTCGCGCCAAGCGAATAAACGTTGGCGGTATCGAAGAAATTGATCCCCAGCGCAAGGGCTTGCTTGATAATCGGCCGGCTGTCGGCTTCGTTAAGCACCCACTTGTGAATCCACCGGGCCGCGTCCCCGAACCCCATACACCCGAGGCAGATGCGAGACACGTCCAGGCCGGTGTTGCCGAGCTTCGTGTATTCCATGGTGGTGGCCTCCTAATCATCCAACTCGCGCGTCATCTCGACCATCGTCCGTCGGAACCCGGCGCGGGCGAACAAGCGCTGTGCCTCTTTGTTCCCCTCGGCGGTGGAGAGCACGACGCGGGGCGCGCCGCGCGCCTTGAGCGCCGCGAGGGTAGCGTCGAGCAGCAGCCGCCCGACGCCCTGGCCACGCTCGGCGGGATCGACGACGATGTCGTGGAGGACGCCCGCCGGCCCACGCAGCGCCATGTAGTCCCAGCCCTCGACGCCGGCGTAGGTGTAGCCGACGACCTGGCCGTCTCGCTCGGCGACGAGGACAATGACGTTCGGGTCCTTGAGCTGCGAGCCAAGAAAGGCGCCGTACCCTTGCTCCGTCCCTGGCGTGGCGGCGATGAAGCGCTGCGGGTCGAAGTCGTGGTGCAGGCGGACGAGGAGCGCGGCGAGCCGGCCGAGGGCCGGCAGGTCGGCGCGTGTCGCGGGGCGAATGGTGACGTCGGGCGGGTCGGAGGATGGCGTTTGATGCATAGGCAGGTTCAACGAGGCGTGAGGTAGAGGTCATCGCCGACGCGGATGACCCAGATCGTCACCGGCTTGCGCAGCGCGCCGTCGCGTCGGCGTGGCGCGATCTCCAGCTCCTCGGCTGCCCCGATTCGGTTCAGTTCATCGCTCGTCCATGCTGTCATCGGTCGCTGCCTTGATACTGTTCGTCGCTGACGTGCTCCAGCCACTCGACGGCCTTGCCGTCGAGGGCCTCCTGGATGGCGATGTGGGTCATGGCCGTCGTCGGCGCTGCGCCATGCCAGTGCTTCTCGCCCGGCTCGAACCAGACGACGTCGCCGGGCCGAATCTCCTCAATGGGGCCGCCCCAGCGCTGCGCCCGGCCCCAGCCAAAGGTGACGATGAGGACCTGGCCGAGGGGGTGGGTGTGCCAGGCGGTGCGCGCGCCTGGCTCGAACGTCACGGCGTTGCCCGCCCCCCGCGCTGGTGGAGTGACGCCGAACAGGGGGTCGATACGGACCGTGCCGGTGAACCAGTCGGCCGGTCCCTTGGCGGAGGGTTGGGAACCGCTGCGCTTGATGTCCATAGCAAAGCTCCTCAGGCGTGCTGGAGGTCATCGTCGAGAGGAGAGTTGGCTTCCTCGTTCATAGGAGAGCAGCCCTCAACTCATCAATTGTCTTCCACGTGCCGTCAGTAGAATCCTGGTAGCGCCAGATCGCCCAGCCGTTGCATGACTTCCAGCCGGTAATAATCTGGCCTGCCTTCGATGGTGCAGAGTACTCCTTACCATCCAGTTTGACTGCCCCATCAGGTGACAGCATCTCGGCATTGAAGACCTGGCCTCGAACATGAG
>CAZLBQ010000005.1:0-30920 GCA_964557745.1 uncultured Anaerolineales bacterium | reverse complement strand
GGAGGACGGCGGCGCGGTGATGAGCCTGGCGGACGCCCAGCGCGCCTTCGACAAGAAGGGCAAGGTCAGCTACTACAACCTGCGCATCAAGGACGCGCGGCGCATCGACGAGGCCAAGCAGGCGATTGAGACGCGCTGGACGGACCTGGCCGCGTCGCGCTCCGGCGAGGCGACGCGCCAGACCGAGGCCTTCAACCTCTACCGCTCGTTTGGGCTGTTCCTGGGCATCTTCGCCGTCCTGGTCGGCGGGCTGGGGATGATGAACACGACGCTGATGAGCGTCCTGGAGCGGACGCGGGAGATCGGCGTCCTGCGCGCCGTCGGCTGGCGGCGGCGGCGCGTCGTCATGCTCATCCTGGGCGAGTCGCTGACGCTGTCGCTGCTGGGCGGCCTCGTGGGCATCGGCCTGGGCGTCGGGCTGACCCAACTGGCGCAGCTCTCGCCGTCCGTCGCGTCGCTCCTGCAGGGGGTCTTCACCCCGGCCATGTTCATCCAGGCGCTGGTGATCGCCCTGCTGCTGGGAGCGGTGGGCGGTCTCTACCCGGCCTGGCGCGCGGCGCGTCTCGCTCCCGTCGAGGCCATGCGCGCCGAGAGCGGCGCGGGCGACGTCAGCCGCTCGGCGCGCTTCCTGACCCGCCTGCTCAACCTCGATGCCTGGCGCAACCTGATGCGCCGCCCGACGCGGACGATGGTCACGGTGGTCGGCATCGGCATCGGCGTTGGCTTCATCGTCGCCCTGAGCGCCGTGACCGAGGGCTTCGTCCAGACGTTCACCGGGCTGGCGATGGCGGGCCAGGCCGACATGGTCGCCGAGCAGGCGAAGGCGTCCGACCTGTCGCTGTCGAGCATCGACGAGCGGCTGGCCGACCGCATCGAGGCCTATCCGGGCGTCAAGAGCGTGTCGCGCATCCTGCTCAACACGACCAACGCGCCCGGCATGCCCTACTTCTTTGTCTTTGGCCTCGACCCGCGCGAGGAGTGGATCAAGCACTACCGCGTGCGCGAGGGACGGCTGGTGGAGAAGCCGCGCGAGATCATGATCGGCCGCTTCGCCGCCACCAGCCTCAAGAAAGCCGTCGGCGAGACGCTGCGCGTGTCCGGGTCGAGCTACACCATCGTCGGCATCTACGAGAACGGTATCTCGTACGAAGACGCGGGCGGGGTGATGGTTCTTAAGGAGGCCCAGACCCGCTTCGGTATGGATCGCAAGGTCTCGCTGCTGGGTATCCAGCTGCTCGACTCAAGCCAGGCCGACGTGATGGCTCCGCGGTTGGAGCAGCTCTACCCGGAGGTCATCGTCAGCAAGGCGTCGGCGATGACGGAGCGCATGCAGGACATGGCGACGGTGGACGCCATCCTCAACGCCCTCATTGTCCTGACCGTTGTTGTGGGTGGCGTGGTGATGACCAACGCCATGTTGATGAGCGTCTTCGAGCGCACCCAGGAGATCGGCGTCCTGCGCGCGGTGGGCTGGCGGCGGCGGCGCGTGGTGTGGCTGGTGGTGGCCGAGTCGCTGGCGTTGAGCCTGCTGAGCGCGCTGGTGGGCATCGGGGTCGGCGTGGGCCTGAGCAACCTGTTCATGCTGTCGCCAGAGTTTGGCTCGTTCCTGACGCCGTCCTTCACGCCGCGCCTGTTCATCCAGGTGTGCGTCCTGGCCGCTATCCTGTGCGCGCTGGGCGGCCTCTACCCGTCGTGGCGCGCCGCCAACATGCAGCCCATCGACGCCCTACGCTACGAATAGCACGTTTCATGTTTCACGCATCACGTTTCATGTAAGGAAGAGGCCATGTTGAACCTGCCTATCGTCGTCGAGACCTACGACCTGACCAAAGTCTACGGCAACGGCCACGCCGTCCACGCCCTGGATGGGGTGAACCTGGTCGTCCACCGCGGCGAGTTTGTCGCCATCGTCGGCCCGTCGGGGTCGGGCAAATCGACCCTGCTCAACATGCTGGGCGCGCTCGACCGGCCCACGTCAGGCGAGGTGGTCATCAACGGCACGCCGCTGGCGAAGGTGCGCGACATGGACCGCTTCCGCAGCCAGACCATCGGCTTCGTCTTCCAGACCCACAACCTCATCCCCACGCTGACGGCGCAGGAGAACGTCGAGGTTCCAATGTACGAGTTGGGGCTGAGCAGCCGCCAGCGCCGCGAGCGGGCGCGGGCGATGCTGGGGCTGGTGGGGCTGGACCAGCGGCTGGGCTTCTTGCCTGGCAAGCTATCGGGCGGCGAGCGCCAGCGCGTCGCCATCGCCCGCGCCCTGGTCAACCGCCCGGCCATCGTCCTGGCCGACGAGCCGACGGGGATGCTCGACTCGCACACGACGCAGGATATCATGGCCCTGCTGACGGACCTCAACCAGAGCCAGGGGACGACCATCCTCGTTGTGACCCACAACCACGAGGTGGCGCGGGCGACGCGGCGGGTCATCACCTTCCGCGACGGGCGGGTTCAGGCCGACGTCGCCATCCACGACCCCTACGAGAGCGACCTGTACGACCTCAAAAGCTCGACGCTGGGCCAGGCCATCCTGGGCCACGGCGCCGTCCCGCCGGAGCTAGAGAGCATCGCGCCCCAGTTGCGGGCGCTGCTGGAGAAGGTGTAGCAGGCGCGTTCTGGATCACGGAAGACGCGGAATAGCGCAGAAAACACGGAAATCGGTTGTCCAGCTCAATCGCTTCCGCGTCTTCCAGCCTCTTCCGCGTCTTTCGTGGTCCAAGCCCCGAGCCGCCCGGCGCGCCTCAGGACGGCCAGCGCGTCGGCCGTCACCCACTCGTTGCGCCGCGTCCGACTCGTCCCGCCCCAAGCGACCGGCGACGAGTTGGGCTTGCTCTCCCGTGAGACGGTGTAGTACCTGGCCTCGGCGGGGAAGCCGCCGTCGTCCAGGCGCTTGCTCGCCAGCAGGTCCAGCGCGTCCTGACACCGCGCGTCGGCCAGGAACCCGGCCTCGGCCATGACCTTCAAGCCGAAGAGAATCTGGTAGGGGTGATAGGGCAGCGTCCCGTCGGCGCGGCGCGGGGCCAGGAACGCCGCGACCCGCTCGCTTACCGCCACCGCCTCGCGCAGGCCCCTCACCTCGGCCGATGCCTCGTCCGCCCCGCCGACCACCACCAGCGTCTTGTAGCGTAGCGACGGCTCACTGGAGTGCAGCAGGCGCTCGACGGCGGCTTGTCCGGCGTCCAACACACCCTCCCTGACTAATACGCCCCCGCGCCGGTGAAGCTGCCCTGGTCCTTGAGGAAGGCGTCGAAGAATCTCAACACCTCGGCATTCATCGTCTCGATGACATACGTCTTATCCGCCTCGCGCTCGTGGGCCAGGCCCTTCGGGTTGCCGATGAGCGGAATCAGGAATGGCGCAACCAGGGGAACGTCGGTCAAGCTCATGTGGTTCGTGCCCGCGATATACACTTCGTAGGCGTGCGGGTCGGTCGCCAACATGCGCTGCCAGGGATTGGGGTAGCCCGCCTCCTGGCTGCGCGCGTATACCTGCTTCATGTCGTCGCTGTAGATGGACAGGATGGGCAGTGGATAGACGGCCTGGTTGATGACGGGCTGGCCGTCGACAAAGTCGAGGTACTCGCCCAGCAGCGTCCCGTCCAGATTGACGATGGCGTCCACGTCGCGCCGCTCGCGGCCGACTTGAACCGCGGCTGCCCCGCCCAGCGAGTGCCCCATTAAGCCCATCTTCTCAGTATCCACCAGCCGATACACTCCGTCCGCGCCGCCTTTGGCCTGCTGGACGATTGTGTCGAGCACGAAGTTGATGTCCGCCGTGCGCACCTTCATCCACTTCTGGTACAGCCCAATCTGCGTCTTGCCGTCATATACGTCCTTGTTGGAGTTCATGAACTCCTGGATGAACCCCTGGTCGGCGAGGATGCGCCGGCCGTCGGCACTGACGGCCAGCAGGGCCTGGTAGGGGTGGTCTATGGAGGCCACGACGTAGCCGTGGCTCGCCAGTTCGATGAAGGTCGACGTGTTGCTCGTCTTGAGGCCAAAGGAGCCGTGGGAGAAGACGACCAGCGGGTAGGGGCCGCCGCCGTCCTGGGGATACCAGAACTCGACGTTGACCCACCGCTTCTCGCCCGTGGTAGTGAACGTCTCCACCCGGTTCTCGTCCGTGTAGGTGTACTGGGCGGTGGCGACCGGGTGCGGGCCGGTCACCTGCGGGGGGCGGTACGGCGGGAAGAGGAGGAGCGGGATGACGGCGACGGCCACCAGAGCCACCATCCCCAGTCCCCTGAACGCAGTTCGTCCGGCCCGAAACTCCCGCTTCTCCCCAGTGTGGCGGATCAGCGTCCACGCCCCCAGGGCAGCCCAGGCCACGAGCAGGGCGGCCAGGGCGTACCAGGCGACGCCCCATACCACGATCCCCACCAGCGTTGCGATGACGAACAGCGCCAACCCGCCAATGCGGACCATGCTTCTAACCCGCTCGTGGTTCGAGTGGGTGACGATGCTGTAGCCTGCGAATCCGACCTCGAATATCGCCGCGATCACCAGAATGGTCGTGCCCATGGCAACCTCGTGCTCTTGCTTCTACCCCAGCGCCTCCGCCAGCCGCCCCAGGGCGGCGCTGGGCGTCAGGGCCAGGACCTCGTCTTCAGCGGCCAGGACCGTGTCGTTGCGCGGCAGGATGAGCCGGCCGCCTCGCAGAATGGCGATCAGGGCGCAGTCGGCGGGCAGACGGAGGCTCCGGACGGGGAGGCCCACGGCGGCCGACTGCGGCGCGATCTTCTCCTCGACCAGCGCGTACTGCCCGCGCCGCAGCTTGAGCAGCGTCATCATCTCCCCCAGCGACATCTCTTCCGCAATCAGGTGGGCCATCAGGTCGGCCTGGTTGAGGGCGACATCCACACCCATGGCGGGCGTGAACAGCCAGGCGTTCTTGGGGTTGTTGACGCGGGCGATGACGCGCGGCACGTGGAACGCCAGCCGCGCCAGGTTGGAAACGACAAGATTCGTCTCGTCGGCCCCCGTCACGGCGGCGACCACCGCCACCTGCCGAATCCCCACCGTCTCCAGCACCGCCGGATCGGTCCCACTCCCGACTACCACCACCACCCGCGGCAGGTCGCGGCGCAACTCGTCGGCTCGCTCGGCCCGCGCCTCGACGATGGTCACCGGCCGCTGGCTGCCGAGGAGCAACTCGGCCAACCCCTGCCCCACCTTGCCGCCGCCGACAATCAGGACGCGCATCTCTGCCTCCTCCCGCCTCGCCTAAGCGCCCAGCAGCTTCGCCAGCCCCCGCCCCGCCGCCACCGTCACCAGGTGGACGACATCGCCCGCTTCGAAGACTAGGTCGGGCGTCGGGAGGAACGTCTTCCCACCCCGGCTGAGGGCGACAATGTGGACCTCACCGGGTATCTGGAGCGCCTCGCTAGACCGCCCGACCAGCAGCGGCGGCACCTCCGTCTCCACGACATCCACTTCGCCGCTGCCCAGGCTGGCGATGACGTCCAGGTGGGAGTACGAGAGCACTTCGGTCATGCGCAGGATGCCCCACGTCGTCGTCGACACCGTCGGTAGGCCCAACTGGCGGTAGATTTCGGCCTTGCGCGGGTCATAGACACGGGCGACGACGCGCGGCACCTGGTAGACCTGGCGGGCCAGGCGTGCGGCCACGACATTGGCGTCGTCGCTCGCCGTCACCGCCGCCAGGCCGTCGGCGCGCTCGATGCCTGCCTGCCGCAACACGTCGCGGTCGAAGCCAACGCCGACAATTTTCGCCCCCTTGAACGCCGGGCCGAGGCGCTCGAAGGCGGCTACGTCGGTGTCGACGATGCTCACCATGTGCCCTCGGTCGCTGAGCGCCTGCGCCAGTCCCGACCCCATCCGGCCGCAGCCGATGATGATGAGTCGCATCCCTCACCTCCGCCGTATCCACCACTTGCGCGCCTCCTCGATCAAGAGGAGGGCGGGCGCCAGGAGAGCCAGGGCCAGCCAGTAGACCGACGCGAACGCCGCCGTCCCGATGATGCCCTGGACGAATGGCACATAGACAATCACCAGGATGAGCGCCAGTTCGATGCCGACGCCCAGCCAGATGAGGCGGTTGTTGAACCAGGGCAGGCGGAACACCGAGGCCCGCTCGGCGCGCAGGGCGAACAGGTTGCCGACCTGGCCCATCACCACCGCCGACAGGGCGATGGCCGTCGCTGCGTGGTACAGATCGCCGCTGCCCGGCAGGTCGAGCCACTGCCCCCAATACCCGTTGAGCCAGTAGAAGCCAAAGAAGGCGGCCATCATCCCCGCGCTCTCCAGCAGGCCCAGCCACAGCAGCGCCCGCGCTAGCAGGCTGCGTGTCAGCACGTGGTCGCGCTGGCTGCGCGGTGGCCGGTCCATGACGCCCGGTTCGGGCCACTCGGCGCCCAAGGCCAGGGCCGGGGCCATATCCGTTCCCAGGTCCACCGACAGCACGTGCATAACATTCAATGCCAGCGGTATCCGCCCGCCGCTGAAGGCGAACAGGATGAACGGCGCCGCCTCCGGCATGTTACTGGTGATGACATACGTCGTGAACTTCTTGATGTTGGCGTAGACGGCCCGCCCCTCCTCGATGGCGTTGACAATCGAGGCGAAGTTGTCGTCGGTCAGGATCATGTCGGCGGCTTCCTTGGCGACGTCGGTTCCTGCCACGCCCATGGCGACGCCGATGTCGGCCTTCTTGAGGGCCGGGGCATCGTTGACGCCGTCGCCCGTGACGGCGACGATGTCACCCCGCGCCTGGAGCGCGCTCACCACCCGCAGCTTGTCCTCCGGCGCGACGCGGGCGAAGATGACCTCGTCTTCCAGCGCCGCCGCCAGCGCTGCGTCGTCTAGATGGTCCAGGTCGGCGCCGGTGATGATGCGCGGTGTCGTCTCGCGCAGGATGCCGATGCGACGGGCGATACTCTCGGCCGTCAGGCCGTAGTCCCCCGTCACCATGATGATGCGCACGCCCGCGCGGTGGCACTTCGCCACGCCCTCGGCCACCTCCGGGCGCGGCGGGTCCATCATCGCCGCCAGTCCCAAGAACGTCAGGTCGCGCTCGACCGTCTCAGCCGAGGTGTCCAGGACAGGCTGCGCCAATTCGCGCGTTGCCACCGCCAGCACGCGCAGCCCGGCGCGGGCGTACTCGTCGTTGGCCGCGGCGATCGCGCAGCGCATCGGCTCGTCCAGCAGGCGGGTTGTGCCGTGGCAGCGCGCCTGTGGGCACAGGCTGACGACTTCGCTCGGGGCGCCCTTGACGTACGCTGTGCCGCCGTGGACCGTCGTCATGCGCTTGCGCCGCGACTCAAACGGTATCTCATGCGAGCGCAGTCGCTGCGCGGCCAGGGCCTCCAGGTCCAGCCCGCCCTTGACCGCGGCCACTTTCAGCGCGGCCTCGGTCGGGTCGCCCAGGATTGTCCAGTGCGGCGTATCGCCGTTGGGCGGCAGCAGGCGAGCATTGTTGCAGAGCGCGGCGGCCGTCAGGAGTTCCCGCACGTCGCCGTCAACGCAGCGCCCTCCCTCGGTCGTTCCCGCGTCGGTATCGACGCGTTCCAACCGGCCCTCCGGCGCGTAGCCGACGCCGGTCACGGTGTACTGCGCGCCGGGCAGCCACAGCGCGCGCACCGTCATCTCGTTCTGCGTCAGCGTCCCCGTCTTGTCGGTACAGATGACCGTCGCTGAGCCTAGGGTCTCCACGGCCGACAGGCGCTTGACGAGGGCGTGCCGCTTGGCCATGCGCTGCACGCCCATCGCCAGGCTCAACGTCACCGTCGGCAGCAGCCCTTCCGGCACAAACGCGACAATCATGCCCAGCGCGAAGATGAAGCTCTCGGCCAGCGTGACGCCCGTCAGCAGCGCCGCCAGAGCGAAGACCACACCGCCAATAGCTACCGACAGGACCGTAATCACGGCGGTGATGCGGCTCATCTCGCGCTGGAGCGGACTGGGCGCCTCGCTCACACTCTGGGTATAGCCGGCGATCTTGCCAAACTCGGTGCCCATGCCCGTGGCGTAGACCACAGCGCGCCCGGTCCCGGCCGCCACGCTGGTCCCGGCGAAGACGAGGTTGGCGTATTCGATGGTCGGCCGAGCGCCGCGCAGATCGGCCTCGGCCGTCTTCCGCACCGGGTGCGCCTCGCCGCTCAGCGTCGACTCGTCCACGCGCAACTCAGCCGCCTGCGCCAGCCGCGCATCAGCGGCGACGCGATCGCCCTCGGCCAACACCAAGACATCGCCCGGCACGACCGTCGCGGCGGGCACGCGTTGCTCTTCGCCCTCGCGTATCACCGTGGCGTAGGGCGACAGCAGGCGGCGCAAGGCTTCCGTTGCGCGCTCGGCCTTGAACTCCTGCCAGAAGCTGAACGTGCCGTTGATGACGTTCACCATCCAGATCGCCACGCCAAGCTGGGGCATCTGGGCGACAAACGCCACCGCTCCGCCGACCCAGAGCAGGAGCGCCATGACGTGGGTGAAGTTGGCAAGGAGCCGTCGCCACAGTGGCTTGCCTTTCGCTTCCTGGAGCGCATTCGGCCCGACCTGCGCCAGCCGCGCCTGCGCCTCAGCGTGCGTCAGGCCCTGGGAGTGAGACCCCAGGGCCTGATAGACGTCGGGTGCTGAGAGACGATAGAGCAGTCCGTCCGCTGCGCTGTCGCCGACCGCTTGAGTCAGCATAGGTCACGCTATTGCTAGTGCGCTTGTAGCGCCGGCTCGCCCTGTGTCTCAGTTGTCACGTGGGCGGCGCCTGGCCCGCCGTTCACTTGGTACGGATGCACCAGGAGCAGCGGGAGCGTGCCGCGCTTCAGCACCTCCTGCGCGACGCTGCCCATGAGGACGCGCTCGAGTCCGGTGCAGCCATGCGTCGCCATCACAATCAGGCTCGCCTCAGCCGCCCACGCCTCCTCGATAATCGCCGTCGCCGCGTTCCCCGACCGCACCGCTGTGCGGACCGTCAGGCCGGCGGCCCGCAGCGGCGCTGCGCACGCGGTCAGGTACTTGTACGCCTCGGCCTCGTCGTCCAGTTCGACCTTCTCCAACAACGCCTGGGCCACCAGGGGGTCGGCGGGCAGGTGCGCGGGGACCAGGGCGCGCATCAGGACCAGGCTGCCTCCCAATGCCCACGCCAGCGTCTCGGCGTGGCGCAGCGCCGCCTCCGCGAAGCGCGAGCCGTCCAGGGGGACGATGAGGCGCGGCGCGCCGCGCTCGAGCGTGTCGGGCTCGACCTGGCTCCAGGCGCGCACGAGCAGGACGGGGACCGGGCTGCGTCGCAGCACGGCCTCGGCTACCGACCCGTAAAGCCAGCGTCCCAGGCCCGACCGACCGTGCGTCGTCATGACGACGAGGTCTGCCTGTGCCAAGGCGACCGCGTTCACGATGGCCTTGTCGGGCGGCGCCTGGGGCACGATCGTCTCAACCCGGAAGTCCTGCTGCTGCAATTCGGCCGCCAGCCGCGCCAGGTAGTCCTGCGCCTCCTGAACGGCGCGTGTCTGAGTCTCGGTCGGGCGCGCGCCGACCAACGCGGGCAGCCACGCGGCCCGCACCAGGACGAGGCGGGCGTTGGCGCGGCGCGCCAGGGCCTTCGCCATGGGCAGCGCGCCCTCACTCAATGCCGAACCATCGAGGGGAACCAGAAGGGTATGATACATCTGGGCCACCTCCTTTCGCGATTACTTGGCCGGTACCGCCATCTGCTCTTCGAGCGGCTGGGACATAAAGTCGACCGGACGCACGAGAAGCACGGGCAGGTCGCCGGCCCGCACAATATCCATCGCCACGCTACCAAACAGCGCCCGCCTGATCCCCGTGCGGCCATGCGTCGCCATGACGACCAGGCTGGCGTGGCTCGCCCACTCCTCCTCCAGGATGGACTGCACCACGTCGCCCGCCTTCAGAATCGGGCGCACCCGCAGCCCCAGGCTCGTCAGGTGATGCGTCAGGTTGGCGATGTACTGCTCGATGGCCTGATGCTCCTGGGTCAGTTTCGGACCGACCTTGTCGACCTTCGTATACAGGTCATTCTCCGTCAACACGGGCGGCTCGTAGACATGCACCAGCGCCACTTCGGCGTCGAGGGCCTGGGCGAGCGCCATAGCATGGGGCAGGGCCTCCTCGGCAAAGCTCGACCCGTCGAGCGGAACAAGGATGGTCGGCGTCGGGTGGTCAAAGGGTGCGGGCACCGGCTGGTCGGACGCGCGCACCAGCAGCACCGGCACCGGGCTGCGGCTCAGGACGGCCTCGGCGACCGAGCCGTACATCCAGCGCCCGAAGCCCGTTCGCCCGTGCGTCGTCATCACTACCAACTCGGCGTCGCGCAGGTTGATCTCGTCAATAATCCCGTCCTCCGCCGTCGCATACGGAACACCCACCTCGACCGTAATGCCCTGCTCAACCAGCGGGGCCGCGACCCGCTTCAGATACAGCTCGGCCTCGTCCATGTCCGCGATCTGCGCCTCACTCAAGACCGCCGCAGGAACGCCCGGCGTGTGGACCGCGCGCACCAAGACGACCTGCGCGCCCGTGCCCCGCGCGAGGAACGCGACGACGGGGACGGCGCGCTCGCTCAGCGCGGAACCATCCAGCGGGACAAGAATTGTCTGGTACATTGCAAGTACTCTCCTTACTTTGTGCGCCACCCAGAGGAGGCGCGTGAATCACGAATGAATGAATCCCTCACCCCGCTCACCGGCTCGCGTGACGCAGGCCGGCGGCAGCGTGAAACTCAGTATGGGCGCCCTTGTGGCCATTCGAGACAACCGGGGCTAGGCCCAGCATGGCGTCCAGCACGCCGCCCAGCCGGGCGATGCCCTCCTGAATCTTCTCCGGAGCCATCATCGAGAAGTTGAGCCGCATCGTGTTCTGCCCACCCCCACTGGGGAAGAAACTTCCACCCGGTACGAAGGCCACCTTCTCTTCCACCGCCCGCTGTAGCACGTGGCGGGCGTCGAGACTCTCCGGCAGCGTCACCCATAGGAACAGGCCGCCCTGCGGGTGGGTCCAGCGCACGCCGGGTGGGAAGTGGTCGGCCAGCGCCTGGAGCATGACGTCGCGGCGGGCGCGGTACACATCGCGGATGACCGGGATATGGCGGTCCAGGAAGCCGTCGCGCGCTACCTCGTAGGCGATCATCTGGTTGAGCGTCGACGTGTGCAGGTCTGCCCCCTGCTTGGCCTGGACGAGCTTCTGGATGACCTCGCGGGGCGCGATGATCCACGCTAGGCGGAAGCCGGGCGCGAGAATCTTCGAGAAGGTGCTGAGATACAGCACGCGGCCGTCGTAGGCAGCGCCACTCGTACTGCTCTGGCCGTCGAGGGCCAGCAGGCTGGGCAGCGGGTCGCCCTCGAAGCGCAGCGCACCGTACGGGTCGTCCTCCACAATAGGGACGCCGTAGTGGTCCGCCAGTTCGACCAGCCGCTGCCGCCGTGCTAGCGACAGCGTGACGCCGGCCGGGTTCTGGAAGTTGGGCAGGGCGTAGACCAGCTTGGGGCCTGCGCGCAGCGCCCCCTCCAGGGCGTCGGTCCGCATCCCCTCGTCGTCGATGGGGACGGTGATATACTCAGCGCCGTAGCAGTTCCACGCCTGGAGCGCGCCCAGGTACGTCGGCTCCTCGACCAGGATGTGGTCGCCCGGGTTGATGAAGATCTTGCCAATCAGGTCGAGCGCCTGTTGCGAGCCGGTGGTGATGAGCACCTGCTCCGTCGCGACAGTCACGCCGTCGCGGGACGTCATCTCCGCGATCATCGCGCGCAGCGGCCGGTATCCTTCCGTCGTGCTGTACTGGAGCGCCTGCGGGCCGTGGTCGCGGAGGACGCGCAGCGTCGCCTCTTCAACCTCGCGGACAGGAAAAATCTCGGGCGCGGGCATGCCGCCGCCAAAGGAGATCATATCGGGTCTCTCGGTCACCTTGAGCAACTCGCGGATGGCCGAGCTTGTCATGCGTTGCGTGCGTTGGGCAAACCGCTGTTCCCACTGGGTTCCCATGTTGTGCTCCTTTGCACAAGAAAGGTTAAATGCGTACCGTGCGCCGCCGGCGGTCGGACTGCCGCTCACGATCGGAGCGGAGCGCGTCGGCGTAGCGGCGCAGTCGGTCGTCGACGAGGCGGTGGATACTGCCCTCTGGATAGCGCCCGTCTACCCCGCACTCGCCCGCCGGCCGTCCGGTTAACAGTTCGATGCCCTCGTCGATGGTCGTAACGGCCCAGATGTGGAAGCGGCCCCCACGCACGGCCTCGACGACTTCGGGCTTGAGCATCAGGTTCGGGACGTTCGTCTGCGGGATGATGACGCCTTGCTCGCCGGTGAGGCCCATCGCCTGGCACACGCTGAAGAAGCCCTCGATCTTGCGCGTCACGCCGCCGACCGCCTGTACCTGTCCGTACTGATTCACCGAGCCGGTGACGGCGATGCTCTGCTTGAGCGGAACATCCGCCAGCGCCGACAGCAGGGCGTACAACTCGGCCGACGAGGCCGAGTCGCCCTCAATCTCGTCGTAGGACTGCTCGAACGTCAGCGTGGCGTTGACCGCCGGCTGGCGCTCCTGACCGTACTGCCCCATCAGGTAGCCCGATAGGATGAGGAAGCCCTTGGTGTGAATCGGACCCGACATGTCTGTCTCGCGGTCGATGCTCGTGATATTGCCATGCCCGACGCCGATGCGCGCCGAGATGCGCGACGGCTTGCCAAAGGCGTAATCGCCCAGGTCGGCGATGGCGATACCGTTGACATGGCCTACCCGCTCGCCGGTCGTATCGATCATGATGGTGCCGTCGGCGATCATCTCCAGGATGCGCTCTTCGACCAGGTTGGACCGATACTCGCGATGGGCGATGGCCTGCGCCACATCCTCGGTCCCGACCACGGCATGCCCGCCCTGGCTCGCCCAGAAGCTGGCCTCAGTGACGATGTTAGCGATTTCGAGCAGCCGCGTCGACAGCTTGCGCTTGTCCTCACGGAGGCGCGCTCCGTACTCGACGATGCGCGCCACGGCGGCGCGGTCGAAGGCGCGCAGCCCATTCTCCTGGACGTGGCGGGCGATGAACGCAGCATAGTTCATCACCTGCTCCTGGGTCCAGTCCATGTCCAGCGCGAAGTCGGCCTTGACCTTGAACAACTCCTGGAAGTCCTCGTCCAGTTGGTACAGCAGATGGTAGATGGACAGCGGGCCGATGAGAACAATCTTCAGGTTAATCGGAATCGGGGCTGGCCGCAGCGTCTCCATAGGCAGCGAGGTGTACTGCTCGCCGAGGTTCTCGATGTGGACGGCGCGGCTCAACAGGGCGTGCTTGAGCGCCTCCCAGGCGAACGGGTTGCGTAGCAGATCGGAGACACGCAGGATAAGGAAGCCGCCGTTGGCACGATGGAGCGCGCCCGGCTTGATCTGCAGGAAGTTGGTCGTCATCGCGCCAAACGTGGCGCGGTACTCGACACGGCCAATCAGGTTGTAGTACGTCGGGTTCGTCTCGAAGACGACCGGCGCCCCGTGGTTGGCGCTGTGGTCGATGATGACGTTGACGCGGTAGCGGTTGAGCGTCGACTGGCGCTGTGTCGCTTCGACTTGCGCCAGGGGGTTCTCGCCCTCGCCCTCGCTACTCTTGCCCGGCCGAAAATCGGCTAGATGCTCCGGCAAGTCCTTCTGCACGTCGTCCAGATAGGCCAGGACGGCCGGGAGATCGCTGTACTGCTCGCGCAGGTCCTGGAACAGTGGTCCAACGGCAAACAGCGCGACGTCGCGGTCGAGCTTGCGAATCTTCTCGGCGATTTCCTGTTCCACCAGGTGGCCCTGGCGGAGCGTCGTGGCGATCTGGTTCTGCAGCTCCTCGCCGTGATGCTCAAACTCGGCCCTGACATCGGCGGGCAGCGCCTCGAAGTCCTGGACAGAGATCGGCCGCCCGTTGACGAGGGGCACACTGGCGATGCCCACCGGCGTTTGCTGCAGGGCAAAGCCGCGCGACTGGGCGAAGCTTTGTAGCTCGGTGAACAACGCGTCGCGGCGGCGCGACAACTCGTTGAGAATCTCCTGCTGGCGGCGCGAGTAGTCCTCGCTCTCGAAGGCGCGCGAGATCTCGCGTTGCGCCGCCGCCACGAAGGCCTCCATGGCCCGCTCGAACTGGCTGCCCCGCCCGGCCGGCAGAGTGATGGCGTTCGGACGATCAGGGTCCGTGAAGTTGTTGACGTACACCCAGTCAGGGGGTGTCGGTCGCGTCGGCGCGAAGCGCTCCAGGTAGCCGCGGACCGTGCTCTCGCGGCCTGAGCCGGGCGCGCCGGCGACGAACAAGTTATAGCCTGGCGCGTCAATCGCCAGGCCAAACTCAATTGCATCGATGGCACGGGGCTGGCCGACCACACCGGTCAGGGGTTCGACCTCCGCCGTCGTCTCAAACGATAACGAAGCTGGGTCGAGCGTCCGATGGAGATGCTCCGGGGGAAGGGCCAACGTCTCGGTTAGGGGTGTCATTATATCGCCTTTGACATTAGTCGGCCGATGGGGTCTCCCTGGCCTTGATGGGAATCTGGCGCGCCCGCAGTGACTCGCCCTTGGGCAGGGTCAAGGTGAGCATGCCGTGCTCGAAGACCGCCTCGGCCTTATCCAGTTCGACGGCGAAAGGTAGAATGACCGACCGCTCCGAGCGGCCGTAGCGATGCTCCCGCAGCAGGTACTTATCGTCGCGCCGCGTCTCGTCCTTGCGCATCTCGCCGCTGATAGTCAGCACATCGTCCCGCACTTCGACACGTAGGTCGTCCGGTTGGATACCTGGCGCCGCCGCTTTGACGATCAGGTTGTCCCCGTCCTCATAGATATCCAGGGGGAACGTCCCCACGCCCGACTGCCATGACGTAAGCCAGCCGCGCGGTCGATTGACCCCCTCTTCCACGAGGCGGTCGATCGCGTCGCGCAGCGACAGCTTGTCGCGGAGCGGCTCGAACCGCGATAACATGGTAGCCTCCCTCTGTCCTCGGGCAAACATGGACCGAGCCACGGGCGTGTGGCTCCCACTCTTATTGTAAAGCCAAATCCTACTACGTTACGTGAAAAGGGCGCAACGGGTTAGGGAGGGATGTTCACATGAGGTGGTTGGGGAGCCGGACGGGCTGGGGGTAGGACAAGCTCCACACAAAATCCACAATTCGTGCGCGGCTTCACCACATCGGACGGGTAGAATAGGGGCATACACCCATAGCAGCCTATGCGCTGTACTCGAAACCCAAGGCAAGAAAGGCAGATGGCAATGAAACGGTTTGTTATGCTCGTGACCCTGGTGATGGTTCTGGCGCTCGCCCTGACCGGGACGGCCCTCGCCGACGATCCGCCCACCACGTGCCCCATGGGGAATGGAACCCCTGGCAGCGGGCCTGGCCCGCGCGGTGGCATGGGGCCTGGCATGGGCGCCGGCATGGGGCCGGGGATGCGGGGCGGCGCGGCCGACTGGATGGGGATGCCCGACGAAGTGGAGACGCTGCTGGGCATGACCGAGGAGCAGATCCACGCCGAGCGCTTGGCGGGTAAGTCGCTGGCTCAGATCGCCGCCGCGAAGGGCATCAGCAAGGACACGCTGGTGGCTACCATCCTCAACGCCAAGAAGGCCGATATCGAGCGCCTCGTCAGCGAGGGTCGCCTGACCCGCCAGCAGGCTGACTTCATGCTCGCCCGCATGCAGCAGCAGGTGACGGTGATGGTCGACCAGACGACCACTGGCCCGCGCATGGGCGGTTGGGGCGGCGGCATGGGGGGGAATCAGACTCCCGGCCAGCAGACGCCCAACACGGCCCCCAGCGCGCCCCAGCGGCCCTGGCAGCAGTGGCGCATGCCCTGGCGCTAGACCTGTCGCGGGCTGCCCCCTATCCTCCACCCCTTCCCCCACAACGCGGGGAAGGGGCAAACGATTACTCCCCGCTCGACGTAGTGGGGGGAAGGGGCGATGAGGCGCTTGCCTCTCCCCCTGTGGGAGAGGGGCCGGGGGCGAGGGCCAGGTCGGGGGTGACGGTCGATAGCACCGGTAATGTCACTGAGAATGTTGCGCCGTGGCCCTCGCCATCACTCGCGGCGCGTACCTCGCCGCCGTGGAGTTCCACCAGGTGTCGCACAATGGCCAGGCCGAGACCAAGCCCGCCGTAGTGGCGCGCGATGCGGTCGTCGGCCTGGCGGAAGCGCTCGAAGACGTGCGGGATGAACTCTTGCCGCAGCCCGATGCCCGTATCCTTGACCTCAATCTCGGCGCGGCCGTCGTGGTGCGAGAGCGCCACCTGCACCTGCCCCCCGGCCGGCGTGAACTTTACGGCGTTCGACAGCAGATTCCAGACGACCTGCTGCAAGCGGTCGGCATCGCCCCAGACGAGGATAGGCGCTGTCGCGGGCGTCGCCTGCAGCTGGATACTCTTGGCCGCGGCCGCCGGCTGCACCGTCGCCAGCGCCGCATCCACAATCGGCCCCAGGTCCACCGTCGCCACGTTGAGCCGCAGCTTGCCGGTCACGATGCGCGAGATGTCGAGCAGGTCATCGACAATCACCGCCTGCGCTTTGGCGCTCTGCAGAATCATCTCCGCCGCGTGCGCCACCAGATTTGGCTCCTCATGCCGCTTGTGAAGCAGGTGCGCCCAGCCGAGAATCGATGTGAGCGGTGTGCGCAGTTCGTGGGACACCGTGGCGATGAAGGCGTCCTTCAGGCGGTTGGCCTCCTCGGCTTCGACACGGGCCAGCCGCTCGCTCTCCAGCAGCCGCGCGCGCTCCTCCTCGGCTTGCTTGCGCTCAATCGCCAGCGCCGCCGTGCGCGTGACCAACTGGATAATCTGGAAGTGGTGGCCGTTGGGGGCGCGCGGCTCGCGGTAGTAGATGGCGAATGTGCCTAGTACGCGCCCGGACCGCGCGAGGATCGGCGTCGACCAGCAGGCGGCCAGGCCATGCCCCAGCGCCAGAGCGCGGAAGTCGGCCCACAGCGGGTCGGTGGCAATGTCGGTGACAATGACGGGCTCCCGCCGATAAGCTGCTGTGCCACACGAGCCGACGCTTGGCCCAATCGCCACCCCATCAATGGCGTCGTTATACGCGTCGGGGAGGCTGGGCGCGGCTCCGTGCCGGAGATGGGCGCCGTCCTGGTCCAACAACAGGATGGAGGCCAGCATCCCATCCGTCGCGTGCTCCTCGACGACACGGACCAGGCGGTCGAGCACGATGGGCAGCGGGGCGTCCAGCGTAACCAATTCCAGCACGTCTTTCTGGTGCTGGAGCAGCATCTCGGCGCGGCGGCGCTCCATCACCTCGCGCGCCAGTTGCTCCACCTTCTGGTTCAACACGCCAAACTGGCTGGGAGCGGAACCCGTCAGCGGCGTCAGGCGCAGCATGATGAGGCGGGGCAGGTCAGAGGAGGCAGCGGCCAGCGAAGCGCCGGCGACGCGGAATCTCGCGGTCTGCCCGTCGCCAGCGCGGAAGGTCAGGGCGCCAGGTAGCGTCTCCGCGCTGCGGACGCAGGCGCGGAGATAGGAGCTAACCCTGTCGGCGTCGTCGACGACCAGCGCGACCAGCGGGCAGCCGCGCCAGGCCGCGACGACGCCGGCCAGGATGGCCGCCCCAGGGGGGTTGGCGTCCAGCACGGACCCATCGCTGGCCAGGAAGAGGATGGGATCCAGCAGCGCCTTAGCCATGCGTTGATACTCGGGCGGGATCACAATGTGTCTCAGTCCTTGAAGTACTCACGGCCGGGCGCAGCCTCGGCCTCCGGAGTCGGCCTCAGGTGAATCACCACTCGGCAGCCGGGTGCGCGGCGCGCGATTGTCTCTTGTAGCTCGACTTTGGCGTAGCCCAGATTGCTGGCGGCGATGACGCCAAAGACGTTGGAGGTCATCATGCACATCGCTGGGCGGTCGATGACCTTGTCGCCAAAGGGACAGGCGCGGTTGCCCAGCACGATGCGGTCCTCGCTCTCTTCGATGACGTAGAAGTCGCCCTCGATGCGCCGCTTGAGATCGACCAGCACGGCGCTGACCTGCTCGCGCGTTAGGCGCGGCACACCAAGGGCGGCGCGGTACTCGCCGTCGATGGCCTCGCCCATGTTCTGTCCGACGACGCTGATAAAGCCGGAGGCCTCATCTAGCCCGACCACGTCTTGCAGCGTGCCGGCCAACTCGCGGATCAACGTCCGCATGAAAACGTCCCGCTCTAGGGGGATGTCCACGCGAGACACGGGGGATGCGGACGTGAGAAAGGTGGTCATGACACAACCTCATAGCTAGGCTCTCAACAAGGAAAAAGCCACTTGCAGCATGGCGAAGGGGCGACGGTGTCCAGAGTGGAAAAGGGTGTTTATTCCCCGAAAGGCAGAAGCCAATCCAGCAAGATTGGGGCCAGCGGTCAATGTGAGTGGGCTATTCTTCACATAGATAGCAGCTTTCTTAACCCCAGGCGGGGGATAACAGGTGTATTCTATTCCCTATGAGCCAGCGTATCCTCGTCGTCGACGACGACAAACAGATTGTCCGCCTCGTCCGCAGCTACCTTGAGCAGGCCGGCTATCAGGTCCTGACCGCCTATGACGGCGAAACGGCGCTACAGATGGTCCGCCGCGAGCGGCCCGACCTGGTCGTGCTCGACCTGATGCTGCCGGACCGCGACGGCTGGGACATCACCCGTCAGGTGCGAGCCGACCCGACGCTAGCCCCCACGCCCATCCTCATGCTCACGGCACGGGTGGAAGATGTGGATCGCATTCTCGGTCTCGAGTTGGGGGCCGACGACTACGTCGCCAAGCCGTTCAACACGCGCGAGGTGGTGGCCCGCGTGCGGGCCATCCTGCGCCGCAGCGGCCCGACCGCGCCCGCCTCCACTCTCCTCCGCGTCGGCCCGCTCAGCCTCGACGCCGAGCGCCACCGCGTCGCGCTAAGCGGCGTCGAGATTGAGGTCACGCCCACCGAGTTCAACCTGCTCAAGCTCTTCATGGAGCATCCCGGTCACGTGCTGACGCGCCAGGACCTGGTCGAGCGCGGCCTTGGCTACGACTATGGTGGCATGGACCGCACCATCGACAGCCACATCAAGAACCTGCGCAAGAAGGTCGAGCCGGATCCCACCAACCCAACTCTCATCCAGACCGTCCACGGCGTAGGGTACCGCCTGGCTGAGCAGGGGGGCGTGTGAGCCGCCTCTGGGTGCGCCTGACGTTGGCGTTTGCCCTCGTCTCCCTCGTCGGCGGCGGCATCGCCTACGCCCTTGCCAACCGCCAAGTGACAACCCAGTTTCGCGGCTACGTCGCCCGCTCCATGATGCTCGACTCAGGCCTGACCGACCAGTTGGCGGCCTACTACACCCAGACCGGCAGTTGGGCCGGTGTCGAGAGCGTCCTGACCGACGTGCGCGGGCCAGGCATGATGGGCGGGGCCGGACGAGGCATGCGGCGCGGCGCGCCGGGCCTGGTGGTCGCCGACGCCCAGGGCAACGTCGTCTACAATAGCGGCGACAGCGTGACACGTCTCGACATCACCGACGACGCTGTGACGCCCATTGTGGCGCGGGGGCAGGTGGTCGGCTATCTGGCGCTGACGGCGCCCGGCCGCGCCGACCTGACCAGCGCCGCCGAGTCGTTCCTTAACAGTGTCAACCGGGCGCTCCTGCAAGCTGCCCTGATTGCTACCACCCTGGGGATTCTGTTGGGCCTGCTCCTGGCGCGCGGCGTCGCCGCACCCCTCGACCGCCTGGCCGTGGCCGCGCGCGCCTTGTCAGCGGGCAAGTTCGACCAGCGCGTGCCGGAAGGAGGTGCGGCCGAGGTGGCCGCCGTGGCCCGCGCCTTCAACGAGATGGCCGCCGAGTTGGAGCAGGCCGAGACCTTGCGCCGCAACATGGTAGCCGACGTCGCCCACGAGTTGCGGACGCCGCTCAGTGTCATCCAGGGCAACCTGCGCGCCATCCTCGACGACGTCTACCCCCTGGACAAGGCCGAGATCAGCACGGTCTATGACGAGACACTCATCCTCAACCGCCTGATAGCCGACCTGCGCGAACTGGCGCAGGCCGAGGCGGGCCAGTTGAGTCTGCGTCTCGACCGCGTCGAGTTGGCGCCGCTGATCCAGGACGAGGTCAACCGCTTTGTCGAGCAAGCCCGCGCCCGCCATATCCAACTCGCCGTCGATAACTCGTCGCCCCTCGCGCCCGTCCGCGCCGACGCCGACCGTGTCCGGCAGGCGCTGCACAATCTCCTCGCCAACGCCTTGCGCTATACCCCCGACGGGGGTACCATAACGGTCGTGGCGCAACCCGATGGGGCGGGGGCCGGCCGCGTAATCGTCGCCGACACAGGTGAGGGCATCCCGGCCGACGATCTGCCCCACGTCTTCGACCGCTTCTGGCGCGGTGAGCGCTCGCGGTCCCGCGACCACGGCGGCTCCGGCCTTGGACTGGCCATTGCTCGCCAGTTGGTCGAAGCACAAGGGGGCCGCATCGGCGTCGAGAGCGAGGTCGGGCGCGGCAGCCGCTTCTGGTTCACTCTACCCAACGATGTGTCGAGAGGAGGATAGTGATGCTACCTGTACAACCCTTTGGCCGCAGCGGCCACATGAGTACCCGCACCCTGTTTGGCGCGGCGGCGCTGAGCCGCGTGAGCCAGGCCGACGCGGACCGCACGCTGGATGTCCTGCTCCAGTACGGCGTCAACCACATTGATACCGCCGCCAGCTATGGCGAGGCAGAGGACCGCATTGGCCCCTGGATGGCCCAGTACCGTCAGACCTTCTTCCTCGCTACCAAGACCGGCCAGCGCACCTACGCCGAGGCCAAGGCCGAGTTCCACCGCTCGCTGGAACGGCTGCGCGTCAGCAGTGTCGACCTCATCCAACTCCACAACCTGGCCGAGCCAGGCGAGTGGGAGGTTGCGCTGGGGCCGGGCGGGGCGCTCGAAGCGCTGGTCGAGGCGCGTGAGCAAGGCCTGACCCGCTTCATCGGCGTCACGGGACATGGCACGGGGATTGCGAGGATGCACCTGCGCAGCCTGGAGCGCTTCGACTTCGACTCGGTCTTGCTGCCCTACAACTACACGATGATGCAGAACCCGCAGTACGCGGCGGACTTCGAAGCCCTGGTCCTGCTATGCCAGGCCCGCAACGTCGCCGTTCAGACCATCAAGTCCCTCACGCGCGGGCCGTGGGGCGACAAGCCGCATACCCACGCCGTGTGGTACGAGCCGTTCACCGAGCAAGCCGACATCGACCGCGCCGTCCACTGGGTCCTTGGCCGCCCCGGCATCTTCCTCAACACCGCCGGCGACATCACTCTCCTGCCCAAGGTTCTCGACGCCGCGAGTCGCTTCCAGACGCGGCCCTCCGACGCCGAGATGGCCCAGGCGGCGCAGGCGCTGGACATGGCGCCGCTGTTTGTCTGACGCCGTTGTTACCATTGGATGCGACGCTGCATCTAAGCCTGTAGGAGGATACGAATCATGGCCGACATCAAAACCGCCCAGACAACCTGGGTCAGTGGCATGCAATTCAAGGCGACGACGGGCACGGGGCACAGCATTGTCATGGATTCCGCTGCGGAGCATGGCGGCGAGGACGCGGGACCGCGCCCGGTCGAGCTGGTCCTGGCGGCCCTCGGCGGTTGCACGGCGATGGACGTGATTTCCATCCTGCGCAAGAAGCGCCAGCCGGTGGCGGGCCTGGAAGTCCACGTGCGCGGCGTGCAGGCGCCTGATTTCCCGCACAAGTTCACCGACATCCACGTCGAATACGTCGTGCACGGCAACGGTGTCGCGCCGCAAGCTGTCGCGCGGGCCATTGAGTTGTCCGAGCAGTCGTACTGCTCCGTGTCGGCGACGCTGCGCGGCGTGGCGAAGATCACCACGTCGTACCGCATCGAGCCGGTCGCCGAGGAGCAACTGCAGCCGGCGTGAGGCTGTGGATCACGAAAAGCGCGGGAGGTCGCGGGAGACGCGGACCGAGGTCATCTAGACGCAGTCTTGGCGTTTCACGACTCCCGTGGCTCCCGAACTTCCCTATGGCGAGGCTGGCAGGGCGCATGTACCCTGCCAGCCTCGCCTTTTCGGTTGACAACTCCCCCGACCTGCGGCATATTCTCGGCCTCGACCAAACTTGCGCCCACCGCCACTCGCTGGCACAATGATGCGGCTCATAATCGCGTTGTGTAGGGAAGGAAGCATGGGACAAACCATCGCCGAGAAAATCATCTCCAACCACGCCGGCCGCCCGGTCCGCGCCGGCGACATCGCCATCGTCAACGTTGACGGCGTCATGGCGACCGACGCCACCGGCCCGTTCGCCGTCAAGTCGTTTCGGGCCATGGGCGGCGTGCGCCCCTGGCGGCCCGACCGCGTCTCCCTCATCCTGGACCACGCTGCCCCCGCGCCCAATGAGGGTATCAGCAACCTCCACAAGATGCTGCGCGACTTCGCCCGCGAGACCGGCTGCCACTTCTACGACATCGGCGAGGGCATCTGCCACCAGTTGATGGTCGAGAACGAGCACGTCAAGCCCGGCGACCTCTTCCTGGGCGCCGACTCGCACACCCCGACGTATGGCGCGCTCGGCGCGTTGGCCCTTGGGGTCGGCTCGACCGATCTGGCGGCGACGATGCTCACCGGCAAGACGTGGCTCAAGGTTCCCAAGTCCATCCAGATTCGCCTGACAGGGACATTGCCGCGCGGCGTCGTCGCCAAGGACGTCATCCTCTATCTCGTCGGCAGGGTCGGCGCGGAGGGGGCGAGCTACCAGAGCATCGAGTTCACCGGCCCCGCGATCGTGCCCATGACGCTGGCGAGCCGCATGGTTCTGGCGAACATGGTCGCCGAGATGGGGGCCAAGTCCGGTACGGTCGATATGGCCGGTCTCAGCCTCCCCTACCCCTTCGAGCCGCTCTTCTCTGACCCCAACGCCGAGTACAGCGCCGTCTACGAGGTCGATATCTCAGCCCTGCGCCCGATGGTCAGCCGGCCGCACGCCCCCGACGACGCCGTGCCCATCGACGCTGTGGCCGGGCAGCGCATCGACTACGCCTTCCTCGGCTCGTGCACCAACGCGCGCCTCGAAGACCTCCAGGCGGCGGCGGCCATTCTCAAGGGGCGGCGCATCGCCCCCCACGTCCGCCTGCTCATCGCCCCGGCCTCCAAGCGTATCTTCAACGCCGCCCTCCGCGACGGTACGCTGGAGACGCTGTCCGAGGCGGGGGCCGCGTTCCTGACGTCGGGCTGCGGGCCGTGTGTTGGCTCGCACCTGGGCGTGCCTGGCAACGACGAGGTTGTCATCTCCAGCACGAACCGTAACTTCCGTGGCCGCATGGGCAACCCGAATGCCCGCATCTTCCTCGGCTCGCCGGCGGTCGTCGCCGCGTCCGCGTTGCGCGGTGAGATTACTGACCCGGCCCTGGTTGAAGGTTAAGCAAGGAGAGGGCGTGAAAAGCTTCAGCGGCGTCGCCCACGTCTACGGCGACAACATCGATACCGACCGCATCATCCCCGGCAAGTACACTAAGACGCTCGACACGAGCGCGCTGGCCTCCCACGTCCTGGAGGACCTGGACCCCGAGTTCCGCCACACCGTCAAGCCGGGCGACATCCTGGTGGCGGGCAGCAACTTTGGCTGCGGCTCGTCGCGCGAGCAGGCCCCCATCGCTATTAAGGCGTCGGGCGTGACGGTTGTTGTGGCGAAGTCCTTCGCCCGCATCTTCTACCGCAACGCCATCAACATCGGCCTGCCCGTGGTCGAGGTCGAGAAGCACGCCATTCAGCCGGGCAGCCAGGTCACGGTCGACCTGGAACGCGGCGAGGTCATCGACCACACGGCCGGCCGCACCTACCGCGCCACCCAGATGCCCGACGTGATGATCGACATCCTCAACGAGGGTGGACTGGTCAACTACCTCCTCAAATACGGAGACTATCAGCGAGGGTAACATGACACGAGAACAGGGCTTGCCGAGCCTCGTCGGCCTCAATCATATTGGCTACGGTGTGCCGGACGTCGACCAGGCCGTCGCCTTCTTTACCGATGTCCTGGGCCTCGAACTCGAACAGCGCGGCCGCATCGAAGACCCGGGCGGCGACGGCATGCGCCGCTGGTTCGACGTGGACCCCGCCGCGTTCGTCAACTTCGCCTTCCTGCGCCTGCCCGACGGCTCGCGTCTCGAGTTGGTGGAGTGGCACGCGCCCGACCAGGCGACGGACATGCCCAAGAACAGCGACGTCGCGGGTAGGCACTTCGCCCTGAGCGTCACCGACCTGGATGCCGCCATTGCCCACTTGAAGGCCCAACCGGGCGTGACGGTGTTCGATAGGCACAGCCGCGGCTTCGCCTACTTCTCGACGCCGTGGGGTATGTACGTCCAGCTAAACGCTGTCTAAGGAGGCTGTAATGGCTCGCTACAGCAAGGTCAGGGGCAAGAGCGTCATGACTGCGACCGAGGGCAAGAACGTTGGCAAGGTCGATCATCTCCTGGTTGACCCGGATCAGAAAAAGGTCATCTGGGTCAAGATCGATAATCCCGGCCTGTTCACCGGCCACCGCTGGGCCTCGGCGTCGGCGGTGCGCACCTTCGGTGAGGACCGTGTGCTCGTCAACACTGAGGCCGACCTGCGCGACGAGAGCGCCGTGCCCGACATCGCCGTCATCCAGAAGGCGAAGCGCGACATGGTGGGTAAGCGCGTCGTGACGTCCGAAGGCAAGTACATCGGCGATGTTCAAGATTTCGAGTTCGACCCGCCGTCGCTGGCCGTGACGGGGATCATGGTCTCCTACGGCGGCCTGCTCGATAAGAAGTACCACTTTACCATCGACCAGGTGGAAACGATCGGCGTCGATGCCGTCATCGTCAACGTCAGCGAGCGGGCGCTAGAGTCCTCCCTGTCCGACACCGACGAGACCGGCGAGCCGCCCGCGACGACCCCGCCGGCCACCGAGTAAGCCCTATGGATAGTCTCCAGGTGATCCACCGCTTCAACGCAGCAGTCAACCGTCACGACGCGCCAGCCGTGATGAGTCTGATGACGGCCGACTGTGTCTTCGAGAATACCTATCCGCCGCCGGACGGCGAGCGCTACGTCGGGCAGGCGGCGGTGCGCGCCTTCTGGGAGGCGTTTTTTGCGGCCTCGCCCGCCGCCCACTTCGAGACGGAGGACGCCTTTGCGACCGGAGACCGCGCCGTTGTGCGATGGCGCTACACCTGGACCGACGCGACGGGAGCCGAGGGGCACGTGCGTGGCGTCGATGTCTTTCTCGTGCGTGATGGCCTTGTCGCCGAGAAGCTCTCCTACGTCAAGGGGTAGTCACGCCCTCTTCGTGTAGTCACGAGGCTACGACCTGGAAGGAAAGCGTATTGTCTATGGACCGATGCGCAGGCTGAAGCGTTCGAGCCTCAGTCCTCGTCGGGCGAACCGTTCGCTGTGCCCTGCGCCAGACTGCTACTCGATCTCGTCAGGTCTCACGCTGTACAGATCGCACACCAGGCTGTCGATCTGGGTGAGGAGGGCAGCCGGTAGGGGAGAAGAGGTATCTCGACCGAGGCGGAGGACTTCTTCGACCAGCGCCACCAACGCAGCGCGTTGGTCGGCTGTAGCGTCCGGAATGGGGAGTTGGCGTAGCGCGGCGATATGAACCTGGGGGAAGACGCCACGGACCTCCTGGAAGCGCTGGCGGTAGTAGAAGCGCAGCAGGCGGGAGTTGAGCACGCCGAGCAGGAACAGCAAGGTATCACGGCGACCGTCGCGCGCCTGGGTGCAGTGGACGGAGTTGAGCGCGCAGACGCCGCTCTCGTCCAGGGCGAAGACGAGGGTGTCCGCCGTCTGGCGGCTCACCAGCTTGGGCGCGTCGAAGATGCGGGGGTCGCGGAACGACGCGCCACGCCGCTTATCGCCGGGCGTCAGGCGGGCCCGGTCATAGTCCACGACGTCCGTCGTCGGCAGGAGACGGTACGGGGTGACGTGCCGCCCCACGATCACCGGCCGCCAGGTAGGGCGTGGCGGCTCCACCGGGTTGAGGATGGCATCGCGGCAGGCGCGCGGCCCAGGGTTAACGCCGTCCCGCACCGTCGCCAGTGCCGCCAGCCGAACACTCCGCGCTTCGATACGCGCCAGCACGTCTTCGACGCGGGGCGAGGTGAACGGCCACGCCCGCCCCGTCGAGAGCAGGGTGGCGCCGTCCGGGGTGTGGCGACGGCGGGG
Organism: uncultured Anaerolineales bacterium; assembly: GCA_964557745.1. Classification (GTDB taxonomy): domain Bacteria; phylum Chloroflexota; class Anaerolineae; order Epilineales; family JAHCIE01; genus JAHCIE01. The sequence continues at coordinate 4,807 of CAZLBQ010000005.1, read as the reverse complement.
GTGGTCGGCCTGGTAGTCGTCGAGGCCGGCGAAGACGCGGAACTCTGTTGGGCCTTCGCTCGGCCCAACCAGCGGGATGACCGTGCGCACCGTCGCGTCGGCGAAGACCGCGCAGTCCAGGCGGTCGACGCGGCGCAGCCCTGCTTGGGCCAGCGCCCGCCGCAGTGGCGCGCACGTCGGGTTGACGGCCAGCGTGTCGGGGACAATCATCCCGATGACCCCATGGCGGTGGCGGAGCCACAGGGCCAGGGCCAGGAAGGCCAGGAACAGGTTGTGCCGCCCGCCGACGAGCTCCCCGTAGCGCCGCGCCAGGTAGGCGGCGAGGGCCGGGTCGGGCGGCCGCGACTCGCGGGCGTAGAACGAGACGTAGGGCGGATTGCCGATAATGACATCCCACCCGCCGCGCGCCACCACGCCCGGAAAGGCGACTTCCCAATCCAGGGGCGGGGCCTCATGGTTGCGACTGTCACCCTGAGCGGAGCGAAGGGTCTCCTCTGGCGGCTGGAGCGGCCCGTCGCTTCCCACCAGGGCGTTGCCCCAACGGATGTTGGCGCTCAAGTCGGGCAGAGGGGTGGAGAGCGGCTCGTCTTCGGTGAGGACGGCCAGCAGCGTCGCGCGGGTGAGTGCGACGGCCTCAGCGTCGATGTCCACGCCAAAGATGCAGGTCTGGAGGAGCCGTGCCCTCTCGGCAAGAGTCAGGCAAGCATGCCCATCCGGATTACTCTCAACGCAGGTAGAGTCCAGGGGAAGGTGAGCGAGGAGCGCGCGCAGGCGCCAGTCGAGGAGGAAACGGTAGGCGCTGACCAGGAACGCGCCCGCCCCGCAGGCCGGGTCGAGGATGGTGGGCAAGTCATCGTGTTGGCCTAGCCAGGCCCCGACGGTGTCGCGGACGATGTGGTCGGCGATGGGGGCCGGGGTATAGTAGACGCCGTGGGCGCGGCGGGCGGCGGTCGCCCGCCCGGCCGACCGCCGCGCTGCCTCAGCCTTCGACATCCCCCGTCTCCCGACCCTCCCCGGCGCTGGCCTGCTCCAATCCGACCGCCATCAGGTAGCCCCGCGCCCGCTCGGTCAGCGGGTAGCGATTGACGAGCTTCCAGAACGCGGGCGAGTGGTTGGCCTGTTCCAGGTGGGCCAGCTCATGTACGAGGACATAGTCGAGCACCCACGACGGCATCTCGCCGACGCGCGTGCTGATGCGGATCGTGCGCGTGCTAGGTGTGCAGCTCCCGTAGCGGTGCTGCTGGTTAGTGACATAACTAATCGACGTCCACTTGAGGCGGCCGCCGAAGTACTGCTTGTTGAGCGCCTGGGCGCGGCGTTCCAGGTCAGTGTCGCTGAGCCGCTGCTTCTGCTGGCGGCGGGACAGCCGTTGGGTCAGCCGCTCCACAATGGGCTCCAGCTCGGCGTCGGTGATGTGGGCCGGGGCGAGGATTTCGACGGTGCCGTCCGGTAGATGACGGGCCGTCACAGTGCGCGAACGCCGCGCGCTACGGGTAATTTTGACGTTACGCATGCGCTCAAGTATAGCGGAGGGCTAGCACGACGGCAAGGCTTCGTGCCCCTCATATCCCTTACGAGAGGACAATCATGCCCAAATTGACGATTGAAGGCCGCGGCGAGTTCGAGGTTCCCAGCGGCAAGCGGCTGGTCCTGGCGATTGAGGACACCGGTACGCCCATTCTGCACCGCTGCGGCGGCAACGCCCGCTGTACGACGTGCCGCGTCGAGTTCGTTGCTGGCGAGCCGAACCGCATGACCGAGGCCGAGTATAACCGTCTCCAGCAGCGCGAACTGCTCGGCCAGGTACGGCTGTCGTGTCAGAGCGTGTGCGACCACGACATGACGGTGCGCCCGCTGATGACGATGGAGAACCAGGACGTGAGCGACCCAGGGCCGCATCCAGAAGACCACATCACCCCGGAGCCAGTCTGGGGGCCCTGGCCGCGCTAGCTCTGGTGACAATGGACGATAGACGACAGACCAGAAACGACGCGCCCTCCCTCACGGAAGGCGCGTTTTTTGCTATATCGAGAGGTATAAGACATAATTCAAGCAAGCGAACGAGAATGGCGGCGGGCAGGAGAGACGGCCGTGATTACGACGATTCCAACGGTGTTGACCGAGCAGCAGGGCGCCCTGTGGCGCGACGAGCGGCGCGAGCTAGAGCGCCTGGTAGGTGTCCTAGGGCGGTGGGATGCGACCGCCGAGGACATGAGCATTCTGCGCCAGGCCCTGGCTCAATTGGACGAGCTATTCCTGCTCGTCGTCGCGGGCGAGTTCAACAGCGGCAAGTCCGCGCTCATCAACGCTCTGCTGGGCGAGCGCTATCTGACCGAGGGGGTCACCCCGACAACGGCTGAGATCAACATCCTCCGCTACGGCGAGAAGGGCAAGTCGTGGGTCGAGCGCGGCATTCGCGTCCTGACCTACCCCGCGCCTTTCCTGCGCGAGATCAACCTCGTCGATACGCCCGGCACCAATGCCGTCCTGCGCGAGCACGAGGAGATCACGCGCGAGTTTGTTCCCCGCAGCGACCTCGTCCTGTTCGTCACCTCCGCCGACCGTCCCTTCACCGAGAGCGAGCGCGCTTTCCTGAGCGCCATCCGCGCCTGGGGCAAGAAAATCGTCATCGTCGTCAACAAGGTCGACATCTTCGAGGCCGACAGCGAGCAGGCCCAGGTGCTGGACTTTGTCCGCGCCAACGCCCGCCAACTCCTGGGCACGTCGCCCGAGCTCTTCGCGCTCTCGGCGCGCCTCGCGCTGCGGGCCAAGACGGGCGCGCGGCCCCCCGCCCCTGACCCGGCGACGCCCCCACCCGCCGATGGCGCCGACGGCAACAGCGCGGCCCTTGTCCCTGCCGCGCCCCTGTCCCCCATGAACGCGGCGTGGTGGCAGGCCAGTCAGTTCGAACCCTTCGAGCGCTACATCCACGAGACGCTCAACGAGCAGAGCCGCATTCGCCTCAAGCTGCTCAACCCCCTGGGGGTCGGCCAGAAGATGGCGAACGAGTACTACGGGCGCATGGAAGACCGCCGCGGCCTGCTGCGCGACGACATCCAGACCATCGAGGCCGTCGAGCGCCAGCTGACCCTCTACCGCGAGGACATGCAGGCCGAGTTCGACCGCCGCTTCGACCGCATCGACAACACCATCCTGGAGATGCGCGTGCGCGGCGAGGAGTTCTTCGACGACCAGATCCGCCTGCGCCGCGTCTTCGACCTGCTCAACAGCCGCCGCCTGGGCGAGGACTTCGAGCAGATTGTCGTGGCCGACACGCCGCAGATTATCGAGACCCAGGTCCAGGAACTCATCGACTGGATGGTCGAGCGCGAACTGAAGGAGTGGCGCGTCATCGCCCGCGAGTTGGGCCGCCGCCAGCGCACCGAGTTTCTGGGCAGCGCGGCCGCCGAGGCGGCGGGCGGGTTCGAGTACAACCGCCGCGAGCTGCTGGACAGCGTGGGCAAGGCTGCCCAGGACATCGTCGCTAAGTACGACCGCGAGGTCGAGAGCCAGACGCTGGTCGAGGGTGTTCAGGACGCGCTGGCCCAGACCGCGTTGGCGGGTGTCGGCGCGGTCAGTCTCGGCGTCATCCTCCACGCCATCCTCGCCAGCGCCGCTGCCGACGCGACCGGCATCCTGGCGGCAGGCGTCGTCGGTGCGCTCGGGCTGGCCATCCTGCCCTACAAGAAGAGCCAGGCTAAGAAGGACCTGCGCGAGAAGACCGACGAGTTGCGCGCGCGGCTGCGCTCGTCGCTGGAGACCGAGTTCAACGAGCAGATTGACCGCTCTGTCGAGCGGCTGCGGGAGGCCATCGGTCCCTATAGCCGCTTCATCCGCGGCGAGCACGAGCGTCTCCAGAGCCTCCAGGCCGAGATGGACGAGATCACTCGCACGCTCAACGAACTGCGGGCGCGGATTGACACGGTCGTCCCGGAGGCGGTCGCGGGCGACTAACAACCATGCGGGGAGGGCGTATGGGACGCCATGCTGCCTGGCTCGGCTGGGCCGTGTTCTTGTCCTGTACGGCGCTCGTCGGCGGGTGTACCACCCAGACCGAGCCGCCGCCCCTCACGACGCCCACCCGGCCCACGCCGGTCGTCCTGGCGGTGAGCGCGTCTCAGCTGGAGCCGCCCTCGCGGGTCAGTCTGTCTCCCGCCGCCCCGACCGCCGTCGCGGCGGCCACTGTCGCCCTCACCATCACTGGCGCGCCGTCGCCCAGCGTCACGGCGACAAGCACGCTCGCGCCCACGGTTGCGCCATCCGCGACGACGCTCCCCACGGCCACCTGGACACCGACGGCCAGCCCCACCGTCACAACGACAGCGACGGCGACCGACAGCCCGGAGCGTGCGCTGGCCCGCGCCATGTTCAACCGCATCAACGCCGAGCGCGCCAAGTCGCCGCCCATCACGCCGGAGCACACCCAGGGTCAACCCGCTGCGCAGCCGGCCCCCCTCGTCTTTGACGAGCGGCTGACCCAGGTGGCGGGGACGCACGCCAGGGACATGGGCGTGGCTAACTACATGGCCCACGCCGACCCGGAAGGCAAGTCGCCCGAGGACCGCATCCGCGACGCCCACGTCGCCTACCTGCCCGGTATGACTGCCGAGAACATCTATCAGGGTTTTGGTGACGACGCCGTGCAGGAGGCGATGGACTGGTTCATGCAGGACCCGACCCACCGCGACGCCATCCTGGACCCGCGCTTTACCCACGTGGGCATCGGCGTCTATGTCATCGATGAGAAGGTCTACTTTGTCCAGAACTTCATCGCCGCGCCGCCGCTGACCGTGACGCCTAGTCCCTC
>CAZLBQ010000004.1:0-37593 GCA_964557745.1 uncultured Anaerolineales bacterium | reverse complement strand
CCAGTCAGATTGGGCGAAGCGCGACCAGGGCGCCGTCATTCGGGCCGCCCTCCTGGAAGCGCTGCGCCCGCTGGCGCAAGACGACGACCGCCCACTCCTGGAGCAGGCGGTCGTGACCTACGAGTTTCTCCCTCCGACACGCAGCGAAGTCGCCGCCCCGCTACGAGCCGCAGCGTTGGCCGCCCTCAGCGCGCTGGACGACACCCTGGCGGGCTACTGGGCCGTGCGCCTCCTCGACGACGAGCACACGTCGCGCATGTCGGGCGAGCCGGCCCTGACCGCCGCGCGTATCCTCGGCGCGCAGCGTCAGACCCTCCCCTTGTACGCCTACGCCCTACGCGGCGCGGCGACCTTCCCGGAAGTCCTCCTGGAGTGCTTTCGCCACCTCACCACCGTCCCGCCGTCCATTCTCGCTACCCTGGTCGAGCGCCACCGCGCGACCCAGGACGACGTGACGCTGGTCGGGTTAATCGACCTCGTCCTGGGCCACCCGGCTTGGGAGAGCCACCTGGACTTTCTGCGCGACGGCCTCACACGCCCGCGCCAGGTCGAGGTATACCGCTACCTCGTCATGGCCCTCGCCGCCAGCCGCAAGCCCGCCCTGATTGACCTGCTCATCCAACAGGCCGGTCTCGAAACCGTCCCCGCTCGTCAGCAGGCGCTCGTCCAGGCGCTGCGTCTCGTCCACGGCGACCGCGACGCCGAGGCGGCAGCAACCGCCCTCGAACAGACCCTCACTGGCGCAGGCGCGGGTCCAGAACGTCGCGCAAGCCGTCGCCGACCAGGTTGATAGACAGCACCGCGATGAAGATGGCAAAGCCGGGCCACAGGGCGAGCCAGGGAGCCGTACTCAGGTAGCCTTGTGACACCCGCAGCATCGACCCCCAACTCGGCCACGGCGGCTGGACGCCCAGGCCCAGGTAGCTCAGCCCCGCCTCGGCGATGATGGCCGCCGCGACGGCCAGCGACGCCTGAACGAGCACCGGCGCGACGATGTTGGGCAGCACATGGCGCAACAGCATCCGCCGCTCGCGCGCGCCCACCGTCCGCGCCGCGATGACATACTCCTGTTCGCGCTGGACGAGTACCTGGCCGCGTACCAGGCGGGTGAACGCGGGGGTGAACCCGACGCCAATCGCGATCATGCCGTTCAGCGCCCCGGGTCCTAGCGCCGCCGCGATGGCGAGGGCGAGAATCAGGAACGGGAAGGCCTGGAAGGCGTCGGTGACACGCATGATGACGTCGTCCCAGCGCCCCCGCCGAAAGCCCGCCAGCAGCCCCAGCGGCACCCCCACCAGCAGCGCCAGCCCCACCGCCACCAGCCCTGCCGACAGCGAGACTTGCGAGCCGAGCATGACGCGGCTCATGTAGTCACGCCCCAACTCGTCGGTGCCCATCCAGTGCTGGGCGCTCGGCGGTTCGAGGAGCGCCCCATAGTCCTGCTTGAACGGGTCGTAGGGCGTGATCCAGCGCGCCGTCAGCGCCAGCAGGACGAGGGCCGCCAGGATAACGCCCGCCACCACGGCGAGACGATGTCTGGCGTAGCGGCGCGCGACGTCGCCCCACAGCCCGCGATGGCGAACCGCGTCGGTCGCGGGCCACACCGCGCGCCCCTCCTCCGCCGGCTGTCCCACCATGGTCGTCATGCCACCTCGCTTGCCGCCAGCTTGATGCGCGGGTCGATGAACGCATACAACACGTCCACCAGGATATTGACGAGGACGACTATCACCGCCGCCACCAGGACCGCGCCCTGGACCATGGTGAAGTCGCGGTTGAAGATCGAGTCGACGATGAGGCGGCCAAAGCCGGGGATGGAGAAGACTTGCTCAGTGATGACCAGGCCGCCCAGCAAGCCTGCGATCTGCAAGCCGCCGACGGTGATGATGGGGATGAGACCGTTCTTGAAGGCGTGGCCGAACAGGACGGCCCGCTCCCGCAGCCCCTTCGCCCAGGCCGTGCGGATGTAGTCCTGGCCCAGCGTCTCCAGCAGGCTGGAGCGCATTTGCCGCGTCACAATGGCCGCCTCCCGCATCCCTGTTGCCAGGATCGGTAGGATCATCACCTTGAGGTTCTGGGCGGGGTCCTGCCACAGCGGGACATAGCCTGAGGCCGGCAGCCACTTCAACTGCACCGCGAAGAACAGCAGCAGCATGATGCCCAGCCAGAAGTTCGGGATGGATAGCCCGGCGAAGGCGAACATCGTCGCCGCGTAGTCGGCGGCCGAGCCGCGCCGCGTCGCCGAGATGATGCCGGCGGGGATGGCGACGAGCAGCGAGAAGGTGAACGCGCCGACGGCCAGTTCGACCGTCGGCGGCAGCTTGGACAGGATCACCTGCAAGACCGGCTGGTTGGTGATGAGGGACACGCCGAGGTCACCGCGCACGACACCCGCCAGCCACGTGACGTACTGCACGGGCAGCGGCCGGTCCAGCCCCAACTTGGTCCGCAGCGCGGCCAGCGCCTCGGGTGTCGCCTCCTGCCCCAGGATGAGCTGCGCCGGGTCGCCGGGCAGCCAGCGCAGCAGCAGGAAGACGATGAGCGAGACGAGAAACAGAATTGGGATGGCGTGGACCAGCCGCCGAATCAGGAACGCGGCCATGCGGCCTCCCCTACTTCTTGACCATCTTCACCGTGCGCATCATCCCATCGGGGACGTGAACGAAGCCCTCCAGGTTCGCCAGGAAGACCTTGTTGTCGACCGGCCACCACAGGAAGATGAACGGCTGGTCCTCGGCGAGCTGCGCGTCAATCTTGGTGTAGATGGCCTTGCGCGCCGCCATGTCCTGGGCCAGCCGCGCGTCTTCCAGCCACTTGTCGACGTCCGGGTTCGAGTAGCCCGCGTAGTTGTTGGGACCGTTGGTGATAAAGTGGTTGGTCACGTTGCCATCAGGGTCCGCGCGGCCGCTCCAGCCAATCTGCGCCGCCTCGTAGTTCTTCTTACCCAGTTGGTCCAGCAGCGCGCCAAACTCCACCTGCTCCAGCTTGACCTGGATGCCCGCCTCGCTCGCCATGCTCTGCACAATCTGGCCCAACTGCTGGGCGATGGCGTCCTGTCCAATCTTGAACGTGAAGCTAAAGCCCGTCGGGTTGCCCGCCTTCGCCAGCAGGTCCTTCGCCTTGGCGATGTCCCGCGCCGGCGCCTTCTTCGTCTCGTCGTAAGCTGGCGTCCCCGGCGGGAACGGGCTCCAGCCCGGCACCGCTGTCAGGTCCTGGAAGACAACCTTGGTGATGGCCGCGCGGTCGAGGGCGGCAGCCAACGCCTGGCGGTTCTCCTTCTTGTCGAAGGGCGGCTTGGTCACGTTGAGCCAGATGCCCTGCCAGCCCAGGCCGGGCTTGAGGCTGACCTTCCACTTCGGGTCGCTCTGGAAGCTGGGGATGTCCTTGGACGGCGTGGTGTTCGAGATGTCCACCTGGCCGCTCTTCATGTTGACGACGCGCACGTTGCCGTCGACAAAGGTGCGGTAGATGATGCGCTTCGTCGGCGCGGGGCCGCCCCAGTACTGGTCGAAGCGCTCCACCGTGACGTGGTCGTCCTTGACCTTCTCCACGAACTTGAAGGGGCCGGTGCCGACCGGGTTGTTCTGGAAGTTGGCCGCATCCGCCGCCAGCGCCTTGGGCGACAGCATCATGCCGGCGCGGTCGGTCAACGTCGCCAGGAACGGGCTGAAGGCCTTCTTGAGCGTGATTTTGACCGTCTGCGGGTCCACGACCTCGACCTTGTCCACCGACGAGATCTCCGAGCGCCGCGCCGACGCCGTCTTCTCGTCCATCATGCGGTCAAAGTTGACCTTCACCGCCTGCGCGTCGAAGTCCGTCCCGTCGTGGAACTTGACCCCCTTGCGTAGGTTGAAGGTATACACCAGGCCGTCCGGTGAGATCGTCCACTTCTCGGCCAGTTTGGGCACGATGTTGAGGTTCTGGTCCAGGTCCACCAGGCTGTCGAACAGGCTTTGGAAGACCTGGCGGTCGACGGCGGCGCTAGACAGGTGCGGGTCCAGGCGCGGCGGGTCCGACTCGAGGGCGATGGTGATGGTGTCCGCGCCGGCGGCCGGGGCGGCGGGCGCAGCGGCTTTGGGCGCTTCCGTGGCTGCCGCCGCTTTGGGCGCCTCTTTGGCCGCTGTCGTGGGCGCCGCCGGCGCGGACGTCGGCGCGGCCGCTGGCTGCGATGGGGCCGCGGCTGGCTGCGCGCAGGCGGCGAGCGCCAGGGTCAACAGGACAACGAACGCCAACCTCAGACGTGACATGGTTCTCCTCCTGTCACTGAGCGACATAGAGTCCCTCATCTGTGTACCCACCTGGACGTTGAGTACAGTGTCGCGAGCGGTTGCAGTGCCTCGCTGCCTGTGATTGTAGTGACTACCGGGGTCTTGTCAAGGCCGGGACAGCGCCACTCTTATGTCTAGTGCAGCCTCATTCGGCAGCTTCTGAGAGGCGCTTGATAGGTTTTGACAGTCTCGCCAGCGTATAATCACTCTAGTCCGAGCATCCAATGAGGGTCCATGAGCGTCTCGTCCCGTCTGCCGGGGTTCTATCAACTGAGTACTGAGGAGCGGCTGGCCCGCGTCGCCGAGGCCGTCGGCCTGAGCCAAGACGAGCAGACGGCGCTGCGCCAGGGCGGCCTCACGCCCGACCAGGCGGCCAGCATGGTCGAGAACGTGATTGGCCTGCACAGCCTGCCGTTCGCCATCGCCGCCAACTTCCAGGTCAACGGCCGCGACGTCCTCGTGCCTATGGTGGTCGAGGAACCTTCGGTGGTCGCGGCGGCTAGCCACGCCGCCCGTCTCATCCGCGACGGTGGCGGCTTCCAGGCGAGCGCCGACGAGCCGCTCATGATTGGGCAGGTCCAACTCCTGGACGTCCCCGACCTGGACCGCGCCGAGGCAGCCATTCAAGACGCTATCCCCGACCTGCTGGCCCTGGCCGACCGCCAGCTACCGAGCATTGTCAGCCGGGGCGGCGGCGCGCGCGGCCTCGAGACGCGGCGGCTCGACAGCCGCGTCGGGCTGATGCTCGTCGTCCACATCCTGCTCGACGTCCGCGACGCCATGGGCGCCAACGCCATCAACACCGTCGCCGAGGCGCTCGCGCCCACGCTGGCCGACCTGAGCGGCGGCCGACCGGCGTTGCGTATCCTGTCCAACCTGGCCGACCGGCGCCTGGCGCGGGCGACGTGCCGCGTCCCCCACGCCTCGTTCAACGGCGTCAACATCGATGGTCGCGCGGTTGTGCGCGGCATTGTCGAGGCCCAGGCGCTGGCCGAGGCCGACCCCTACCGCGCCGTCACCCACAACAAGGGTGTGATGAACGGCATCGACGCCGTCGTGGTGGCGACGGGCAACGACTGGCGCGCCGTCGAAGCGGCGGCCCACGCCTGGGCGGCCCGCAGCGGGCGCTACGGCCCGCTGACGGTGTGGGACCAGGACGCCAACGGCGATCTGCTTGGCTCGATTGAGGTGCCAATGGCGCTGGGCATCGTCGGCGGCACGACCCGCGCCCACCCCGTGGCGCGGCTGGCGCTCCACATTCTCGACATCGAGACGGCGGGCGAACTCGCCCAGGTGACAGTGTGCGTCGGGCTGGCCCAGAACCTCGGCGCGCTGCGCGCCCTGGCGACCGAGGGCATCCAGAAGGGCCACATGACCCTCCACGCCCGTCAGGTCGCCCTGGCGGCCGGCGCAGTGGGCGACGAGGTCCAGCGCATCGCCGACCAACTCGTCGCCGAAGGCGCCGTCAAGGTCACCCGGGCCGTGGAGTTACTGAACAACATGCGCACCTAAACTCATCCCCAGGTGAAACCCGCAGTATGCCAGCGCGCCCGTAGCGCCGACTTTAGTCGGCATCCGAGATGAGGTAAGGCTTGCATTCGTCACCCGTTCTAAGCTGTGTCGAATTGGATTATGGTAAAGAGGCTGCTGATATGATGAAACCTGGTTCTCCAGTGGGTATTGTTGGCTACGGCGCGTATGTCCCGCGCTACCGCATCCGCGCGGCGGAGATCGCCCGCGTCTGGGGCGCGGGCGAGGGCGGCTTGCCCATCGAGGAGAAGGCCGTGCCCGGCCTCGACGAGGACGTGATCTCCATGTCCATCGAGGCGGCCCGCAACGCCCTCCTGCGCGCCCGCATCGACCCCCAGGCCATCGGCGCCGTCTGGGTCGGCTCCGAGTCGCACCCCTACGCCGTCAAGCCCTCGTCCACCCTCGTCGCCGAGGCCATCGAGGCCACCCCGCTCGTCAGCGCGGGCGACTGGCAGTTCGCGTGCAAGGCGGGCACCGAGGCCATGCAGGCCGGGTTCGGCTACATCGGCTCCCAGATGGCGCACTACGTCCTCGCTATCGGCGCGGACACAGCCCAGGGTCGGCCCGGCGACGCCCTGGAGTACACGGCTGGCGCGGGCGCGGCGGCGTTCATCCTGGGGCCGGTCAGCGAGAGCCTGGCGGTCCTGGAGGCGTCGCTGTCCTACGTCACCGACACGCCCGACTTCTTCCGCCGCCCCTACCAGCACTACCCGGAGCACGGCAACCGCTTCACCGGCTACCCGGCCTACTTCCACCACACCGTCACGGCGGCGCAGCGCCTGCTGGCCGAGTTGGGCCGCACGGCGCACGACTACACCTACGCCGTCTTCCACCAGCCCAACGTCAAGTTCCCCGGCAAGGCGGCCCAGACCCTCGGCTTCAAGCCGGAGCAGATTGCGCCGGGGCTGCTAGTCGGGCAGATCGGCAACACCTACGCGGGCGCGTCGCCCATCGGCCTGACGGCGACGCTGGACGTCGCCCAGCCGGGCGACCGCATCCTCATGGTGTCGTTTGGCTCGGGCGCGGGCAGCGACGCGCTGTCCTTTGTCGTCACCGACCAGATTGTCGAGCGCCGCAAGCGCGCCCTGCCGACCATCGCCTATGTCAAGCGCCGCGAGGAAGTCGACTACGCGACATATGCCCGCTATCGGGGCAAGCTGCAGATGGCGTAAGCTGAAGGAATTATCGTATGCGTGACGTGAGCATTATTGGGATCGGGCAGACAAAGGTCGGCGAGCATTGGGAGCGCGGCCTGGCGGACCTGGCCGTCGAGGCGGCGCTCAACGCCCTGGACGACGCGGGCCTGACGACGGCGGACGTTCTCTACGTTGGCAACATGCTGGGCGGCGTCCTCAGCGGCCAGGAACACCTGGGCGCGCTTGTCGCCGACCTGGCGGGCCTGGACGGCATCCCGGCCCTGCGCGTCGAGGCGGCGGACGCCTCCGGCGGTGTGGCGCTCCACGAGGCCTACCGGGCCGTGGCGGGCGGCAGCGCCGAGGTGGCGCTGGTCGTCGGCGTTGAGAAAATGACGGAGCGCCTGCCGGAAGCAACCGAGGCGGGCCTGATCCTGGCGGGGTCGGGCGACTACGAGGCCGCCCACGGCGTCACCTACGTCTCGCAGAGCGCCATGCTGATGCAGCGCTACCTCCACGAGTACAGCCTGGAGGTGGGCGACTTCGCCGCCTTCCCGGTCAACGCCCATCGCAACGCGGCGGCCAACCCCTTCGCCATGTACCGTAACCAGGTCAACGAGAAAGCCTATCGCCAGGCCAAGATGGTCGCCAGCCCGATCAACCTGCTCGACGGCGCGCCCCTCGCCGACGGCGCGGCGGCGGTCGTCCTGGTCTCCCGTGAGCGGGCGGCGGCGTTGGGCAAGCCGGCGGTGCGCGTTCTGGCCTCGACCCTGGCGACGGAGCGCGTAGCCCTGGCCGAGCGCGACGAACTGCTGAGCCTGACCGCCGCGCGGCGCTCGGCCGAGGCGGCCTACCGCGAGGCGGGTCTCGGCCCCCAGGACATCGACCTGGCCGAACTCCACGACGCCTTCAGCATCCTGGCTGCGCTCGAACTGGAAGCCTGCGGCTTCGCCGATCGCGGGCAGGGCGTCAAGCTGGGGCAGGGCGGGGGCATCGCCCGCGACGGACGCATCCCCATCTCGACCCTGGGCGGCTTCAAGGCGCGCGGCAATCCTGTCGGCGCTAGCGGCGTCTACCAGGTGGTCGAGGTCGTAACCCAACTGCGCGGCGCGGCCGGCGCGAGCCAGGTTCCTGCCGCGACGATTGGCCTGACGCAGAATCTCGGCGGCAACGGCGCCACCGCTGTGACCCACATCTTGAGCGTGAACTAGCAGGAGACACTCACATGACGATGGAACTCGCTCGGAACTGGCGCCTGCGCCGCACCCGCTTCTCGCTGGAGGGCGGTCGCTGCACCGCCTGCGGCCACCTGCACTTCCCCACCCGCCCCGTCTGCGCCGCGTGCCACAGCCGCGCCCTGGAGCCGTACCGCTTCAGCGGCCGCGGCGAGGTCTACTCCTTCTCGACGCTCTACGAGGCGCCGGCCGGGTTCGAAGGCCAGACACCCTACACCGTCGCCCTTGTCAAGCTCAGCGAGGGGCCGCTGGTGACCGCGCAGCTCACCGACGTGGACCCCGACCGCGTGTTCATCGGCATGCCCGTCGAGATGGTGACGCGCAAGCTGTTCGAGGACGGCGAGGCCGGCCTGCTCGTGTACGGCTACAAGTTCCGCCCGCCCGTGATGGTCTACACCAACGGCCACGCCAGCGCCGACGCCCTGGCCCACACCGAACCCGCCCTCGAAGCGCCCGCCCCGGCCCTCGTCGGCAACTAGCTTGTAGCGTCCCTTGTAGCGCCGACTTCAGTCGGCTGCATAAAAAAACTCCCGGCCGGTTTCACCCCGGCCGGGGGTTTGACGTTAATAGTCACCCATCACGCCGCGTCAGGCAAAAACCGGAACGGCCTCGTCCCGGACTTCACCCCGCCGCCTTGAAAGCGCGGTTGGCGGGCCAGCGCATCCATCAGGCGCTGGCGGCCGCGCGCCTTCGCTTCCGGCGCGGGCGCGCTCGCCGGCGTCTCCGCCAGGACCGCCGCGACTTCCAGCAGAGGCCGCAACTCCTCGCGCATCTCCGGATAGCGCGCCAGACACGCGTCGAGACTCTCCCCCGCCAGCAACCGACTCACACACTGGTCCAGCGCATCCTCAAACTGCCGCATAGCCTCCACTCCTTCTAACAATAAGCACACTTATCACGGCGGTTTCACAATTTCACACAAGCAAGAACTGTACCCTATGCTACCCCTACTAGAGTATACGAGGGAGCGCGCCATTTTGTTCCACAGCCCGCTGCCGCATTTGCTACGTGTTGCTCTATTTTGCCGCGCTTTGCTCTTTACAAAGGCCTGAAATTATGTTACAATACGCGGTACTACTGCTCTCATTAGTGATCGTCGAGGTAAAGGAGGTCGGGGATGGTCCGTCGTCTCATTGTCGCCGTTTTGGTCGTCCTGATGCTCGCCATGCTACGGTCGACCGTCAACGCTGCGCCGCCCGAGGACGGCGCCACGTACACCGTGAAGGCCGGCGATACCCTCGCCGCCATCGCCGCGCGCAACGGGACGACGGTCTCGGCGTTGATGCAGGCGAATGGCATCCAAAACCCCAATCTCGTCCGCACCGGACAACGGTTGGTCGTCCCCGGCAAGGCGGCCCCCGCTGCGGCGCCCGCGGCTCCCGCCAAGCCCGCCGACTCCCTCTCCGTCGTCACCGCCGGCGCGCCGCCGGTTGCCGCCCCGACGGGGGGCAAGTGGATCGATGTCAACCTCAGCAAGCAGCGGCTGACCGCCTACGAAGGGAACACCGCCGTCTATAGCACCCTCGTCTCGACGGGAACCCCCGCCCACCCCACGGTCGTGGGCACCTTCGCCGTCCGCACCAAGATCAAGTCGCAGGCTATGTCCGGGCCGGGCTACTACCTGCCCAACGTCCCCAACGTCATGTACTTCTACGCCGGCTACGCCATCCACGGCGCGTACTGGCACAACAACTTCGGGCGCACCATGAGCCACGGCTGCGTCAACCTGCCGCTGGGCGCCGCCGCCTGGATGTTCAACTGGGCCAGCGTCGGCACGCCCGTCGTCGTCCACCGCTAACCATACCCCGAGGAGAACCGCGCAAGAGGATAGCCCTGCTGTGGGCTATCCTCTTGCATGTTGTCGCGGTGGACAGTGGTTACGCTCTGTTGTACACTTCGGGGGTACGCTTCAACCGACGCTCCCTGCGAGCGTCCCAGGACAAGGGGCAATATGCCGCGTCAGACAGCCGCCGCCGTGGTCAAGAGCAGTCTCTACCTTTGCGCCCCCGTCAATGCGCTGGTGGAGGGCATATACGAGGAGAAGATTCCCCTCGCGGAGATCAAGCAGCACGGCGATTTTGGCCTCGGCACCTTTGACCACCTCGACGGCGAGATGGTCATGCTCGACGGGAGAATCTTCCAGATCACGGGGGACGGACGCGTTCACCACGTCGACGACACGGCCCTGACCCCCTTCGCCTGCGTCACCTTCTACCGGCCCTTCAGCCACGACGATCTCGACGGCGAGCTAGACTACCCCGCCTTCCTGCGCTGGCTGCAGGAGTTACTGCCCTCGCCCAACATCTTCTACGCGCTACGCATTGAAGGCGAGTTTGCGTCGGTGAAGGTCCGCTCGGTCCCCAAGCAAGACAACTATCGCCCCCTGGTCGACGTCGCCCGAGACCAGCCTGTGTTCCACTTCGCCAACGTCCAGGGCACCCTGGCCGGTTTCTACACCCCCGCGTTCATGGCTTCCGTCAGCGTGCCTGGCCTCCACCTCCACTTCCTGTCGTCCGATCTGCAACACGGCGGCCATCTCCTTGAGTGTCGCCCCCGCCGCGTGCGCGCCGGCGTGCAGTTCATCAACACCCTGGAAATGGCCTTTCCGTTGAGCCTGGACTATCTGACGTGGGACTTCGAGCGCAACATCAGCGCCGACCTGGACGAGGCCGAGAAGTAGCTAGAGGGTAATGACCTGATCGGGCATGTTCCCCGCCAGCGCGTCGTACAGGTCGGGGAAACAGCCAACCTGTACGCCCGCCACCGTGTCCTTGACGTGGCACTCGCCCGGTTCCAGACGCCCCACCCCCTGGTCATCGCACCAGCGCGCCTCGCCCTCGGCCAGCCCGCGCTCCAGGGCGCACATGTCGCACATCATCAGCAACATGCCCTTCTCTTGCGCCAGGCGGGCCAGCCGCTCTCCAATGGGGTCGCCCTGGCGCAGCGCAAACACGTTGTCGTCAAAAAAGAACATCCCGACCACGTCGACGCGGTGCGTGCCCGCCTCTAGCTGTGGCAGAATCATCTGGCCCAGCTTGTAGCTCGCGGCGCGGGGGGTCGCAAATACATAGGCTACTTTCATGGTTCGATCTCCTTGCATGGTGATGAAGATGGGAAGGATGGTCAGTCATGAGCGGCCGCCAGTCCCTCGTGCGCTGCCCGCTCGTCGAGGTGGTCCAGCCGCCGGGTATGAGTCACGGCGACGGCGCCTCTTGATCCGCTGGCGTGTAGGAGGCGTAGAAGCCACTCAGATGGCGCCGGATACGCGCCTCCAGATACCCGGTCTCGATGGCTTTGGCGACCAGCGGCGTAGCGAACATGGTGGCTTCCCGCACCAGCATCGCCTCGGTCACGCCCATATCCGCCAGCACGGACCGCAGGTCGCGCGCGCCGTACTTCTCGAAGACGCCGACGACGACTTCGCGCACGATAGCCGAGAAGAACGGCGTGGCGCGGTAATGGGTCCAGAACTGCTGCACGACATCCGCGATGGCCTCCAGCGCGTCCTCGTCCACATAGTCCATCAGATCAGTCATCTCGCTCTCGGCATTCGCATCCCAGACTTCGTCGCCCAGGCTGCGGATGACATCTGGCTCAAGGGCCTGATTCAGGAAGGTTTCGCTATCCGCGATGGTCTGCTGAATATTGGCATTGATAAAGCGGATAAGCTGCTTATCAATATTGCCCTCCAGTTTGGGCGCGGCCGCGTTGAGCGAGCGCTGCCCCAGCCGGACCAGCGAGGACGCGCCTGGGATGTTCTTGGCGAATACATTCTCCGTCAGGACAAAGGCCTTGATGCCCTGATATAGCACATTGGAGATCAACTTCGCATAGACTGAGGTAGACACCAGTTGATGGGTGATATACTCGCGCAGGTCTTCCAGGCCGGTGATCACCTCAACCGCCGCGTCGTACACCTCACGCGGCAGAATGTCCTCCACCCGCGTCGTGTCCTCTTGCAGAAACCGATACACCCGTACCACGTTCTCTTGGATGGTATCGGCCACTTCATCCGTAATCGGCAGCTCGACCACGTTACGCTGCACCCACTCCAGAACCCGCGCCTGGCTCACCATATCCTGGATGGGGACCTCTTCGCTCCAGGCAAGGAACGCGCCGATTTCCTCCTTCAGCGTCTTTTTTAGGTTCGCGCCCTGGAGACAGGCGAGTTCGTACTGGACGTGGGCTTCGAGCATTGGATCAGTCTTCTGTCGCGTCACCGTCTTCTTCGCCGTTGTCCGTTTTCCCGGTGTCTCCACCTGTTTCGCCACGTCCTGCTTCTTCATCGTTGGCCTCCCCGGGCTACGCCTTCTGCTTGGACGCAGCAAACCCGCCGCACCCAGGGGCAATGATACGCTCCGCCGGTAGCTTCTCCTAATCGGGGATGGCAGCGGCGGGCGCAGGGCGGTGGTGTGAGGAAGCCGGGCGCGCGTTGTGCGAACCGAGCCAGGCGCCGGGCGGCGGCCTAGTCGTAGCGGGCGAGTTGCTCGAGCCGCTCGGCGGGGGCCGGCTCGTGTAACTCAGCCAACAGACCCGCGAAGTCGAGCGGCTGGCGTGTGAAGGTCAGTTGGCCGTTGCGGCGCGGCCACTGGTCGGCGGGACGGTCCCAGGCGAACTCGATGCCGTTCATGTCGGGGTCGTGCAGGTAGATGGCCTCGTGGGTGCCGTGGTCGGACGCGCCGTCGATGCCCCAGCCGTGGTCGAGCAGGCGCTTGAGGGCGGCGGCCAGGTCGCGCCGCGTGGTGGAGTTGATGGCGAAGTGATACAGGCCTGTGGCGCCGGGTGGGGGTGGCGCGCCGCCCTCGCTCTCCCAGGTGTTGAGGCCGATGTGGTGGTGGTAGCCGCCCGCCGAGAGGAAGGCCGCCTGCGCGCCATACTTGAGGATGAAATCGAAGCCCAGGACGTCGCGGTAGAACCAGATGGCGCGGTCGAGATCGGCCACCTTGAGATGGACGTGCCCAATGTGCGTACCCGCCGGAATCGAGGTCTCAGTCATGGCCTAGCTACCTCCTGTCGCGTCTACTTGTTGCCCGAATAAAGTACACGCATGAAGTATACACCGCCTCGTCCCAGATGACGACCCTAACGGGCCAATCACGGCCCTTCCGCCGTCAGCGAGGTGTCGACCGGGGCGTTGAGAACGATGCTCTCGATGTCGAACGAGGCCCAGGGCTTATCGCCGAACCACACCGCATTGATCCACAACGTCTTGGTTGGATCCGTCGCCTGTTTGTACTTCATCCCCTCGACGTACTGAACCTTGCCCGTGCTCGGCTCGAAGCGCACGATGAGGTGCTCCTGCCCCCCCGCGTAGGGGACAACCAGCAGCGCCATGTCGTCGGCAATGGGCTGCCAGCGCACGTCTGGGTCGCGCAGGAGCATGGCCGGCAGCCACAACGCCCACTCGGCCCACATGCGGATGGCCGCGCTGTGGTCGATTTTCGGCTGGCCCTCCTCGACCCCGAAGGGCAGTTCCTGCCGGAACTTGCCGTGGACGAAATGCTCGTTGACCTTCATAATCGGCTGGGCGAAGACGCTCAACTCGAAGGTGGCGCGAAAGTTACGCGCCGCTTCGTGGAAGAAACGGAAGCGCATCGGGAAGCGCACCCCGAAGAGACTCAGCTTCCCCCGCCCGCTGAGGACCGCCGACCGAATCACGGGTATCTGGTCCCCATAGGTGACCCGGTAGTAGCGCTGCACCGGCGCGGGCAGGCCGGTAGGCAAAGGGATCGTCTCCGGGGGCGAGGACGGTGGCGTCACCGGAGGAAAGGGCGGCGGCTCGACCTGCAATCCGGCCCAGGCGGCGGCGGCCGCGGCGACGAGCGCGCCGCCCGCCAGGACGCGAGGGGAGATCCCCGCATTCGTAACATCTTGACCCTTGTTGTCTGACATAGATTGCCTTCTACGATGGTACCTGGTCCGTGAGTGTCATTACAGGACAGGATTATACAGTACGTGCAACCCAAATGAAAAGCGCCCCGCGCCCATTCATTGTGACAAATTATACCTTCAATCTGTGACCTGTCTCACTGCCACCGGCTCCCCTTGCTCCTATGCTAGGTTGGGGGGAATACCCGCCCCCGTCGGCTGACGGGCAGAAGGAGAGTGGCATGCGACGGTTATTTCTGGTTGGGCTGGGGTTGGCATTGGCGCTACTTGCTTCGAGTCTCGGTGGGCAAGCGCCGCGCGTCGCGGCGCAAGGGGGGATTGCCGCGACACCATCGGGGAGCATCTTTGTCCCGCCGCCAAAACCTGCGTTCTTCATTCGCGGCTACGGCGGCAAGTGCCTCGACTTTGGCCCGCCGCCCCAGGTGAGCGGCTCGCCCGTGTTTATCTTTACGTGCAATGGGACGGTCGCCCAGCAAGTTCAGATTCAGGAGATCAACGCGCGGCACGAGGTCATCCTGCGCGCTGGCAGCAAGGTCATCGGCGTCAAGAGCAGCCTGGTCAACCAGTCCGGCGAGATTGGCGCGGCCGCGACCGACGTGGAGACGCCGCTTGAGTTGCAGAACGAGGCCAACCCCATCACCATCTTCTCGCGTGGTCAGATCTTCGCCCTCGACGGCGACAGCATTATCCTGGCAGCGAACCGCGATCTCGTCGTCAAGATACAAAACGCACGGGGGACGGACCGCACGCCGCTCGTGCTGGGGCAGCGGACCCTCGCCGACAACGAGTTCTGGCGCTTCTCGGCGGTCGACGGCTCAAACACTAAACTGACCAGCGGCTTCGTGCGCGTCCCACAGGAGAAGGACTTTGCCAGCGCGGTCCAGCAGGCCACGCCTGGGACCGTGATCGAGGTAGAGCAGGGCGACCAAATCAACCTCAAGGATCATGATACGATCCTCATCCCCGCTGGCGTCACGATCCGCGGCGACCGGCATGCGGACCTGCTCGGCCCCGAGCTGTGGGCGCCGAACGAGCAGCCGGGGACGATGCTCGAAGTCAACGGCGACGACGTGCGCATCACCGGCCTACGCATGCGGGGCCCCAATCGCAGCACCGACACCCACGATCCGGAAACGAAGGGCATTCGCGCCCACGACCGCTTCAAGACCATCATCGACCACAACGATATGTCGGACTGGACGGTCGCGGCCGTCGAGGTGACGAACGATGAGATCCGCGACCACCGTGATCCCCAGCTGCGGGGGCAAGCCGTGCGCGTCGTAGCCAACTTCCTCCATCATAACCACGGGGAGGGCCTGGGCTATGGCGTCGTGTTGGGTCGGGGTGGCTTCGCCACCATCCAGGGCAACACGTTCCTGTCCAATCGGCACGCCATCGCCGGCGACGGCACGCCGGGCACCGGCTACCTGGCCTATCTCAACCTCGTCCAGTACCCCGCGCCGGGCTACGGCATCTCGCACAACGTCCAACAGGACTTTGACATGCACGGCACGGGGAACAGCCCGTGCCAGCACTGCGGCGGGATCGCCGGCGAGTACACCGAAGTCGCCCACAACACCTTCCTGGGCGGCAACCGGCTCAACTTCTACGTGCGCGGCACGCCCGTCAACGCCGCGGAGTTCCACGACAACGTCACCGTCGGCAGCCGCGGCGACGTGCTCAAGAACCTGGGCGACCCCGCCAAGTTCCACGTCTACAACAACCAGTTCGAGGCCGCTAATCCTACCAACCGCCTCGCCGTGGGTGACTTCGACGGCGACGGCCGCGACGACCTGTTCATGGCGACGGGGCAGGCGTGGTACTACGCCCCCGCCGCCAACGCCGAGTGGCGCTTCCTGAGCGCCCAGACCGACGGCATCGGCAGCCTGCTGTTCGGCGACTTCGACGGCGACGGGCGGACAGACGTCTTCACGCAGCATGGCCGCGACTGGCTCGTGTCGTGGGGCGGTATGTCGAAGTGGGAGAGAATCAACGCTAGCGACGCGCGGATGAGCGACTTCGCCATCGGCGACTTCGACGGCGACCACCACGCCGACGTGTTCTACGCCGACGGTCGGACGTGGTACGTCTCCTCGGCCGGCATTGGACCGTTCACGCCGCTGGATGCGTCTGGCTTCCGCATCGCCGACCTGCGCTTCGGCGACTTCAACGGCGATGGCAAGACGGACGTCTTCAGCGTGGTGAGCGGCAAGTGGCAGGTCGCCTACAGCGGGACGTCAGGTTGGCAGCCGCTGCGCGGCAAGCTGACGGATGCGGTGTCCAGCCTCATCGTCGCCGACTTCGACGGCGACGGCCGCGCCGATGTCGCCCTGCCCGTCCCCACGCTGTCAGGCCTGAACTGGAAGATCTCCCGCAGCGGGACGGGTGACTGGCGCACGACGACACTGCCCTTGCGATCGGTACCGGCGGTGGGACGCTTCGATAGCGCGCGCGGGGCCGATGTGCTGCAATGGCACGACCACTACCTCGACGTCAGCTCGGGCGGCGTGGGCGCGCCGCAGCGGCAGAGCCGCCAGGATATGCATTGAGGCGCGGTCGTTCAGGACGACGGCCCCTTGCGAGCGCGGCGACGACGTTTCTTCGGCCTGACAGGCGTCTCGTACGCATCCCGCTCATCGGTATGGACGATGGTGTAGCGGTGACCCGACGGGGAGACGAAGTCTTCGTCGGCAACGACAGAGGCCGGGTCCGGGGCGCCTTGCGTCTTGGCCTCGGCCTCGTCTTGTTGCTCGGGCGGCGCGTCGTTGGGTTGCGCCGCCTGTCCCCCGCCCGCCGCCTCTGCCACCTCGCTATGTCTCGAAGACGATGTGCGTGACAGGATGCACCTCCCAAATCGTCGCCATGAGGTTCTGGAGGCTGGGCGGCCCCGGCCGCTGGCCGTGGCTGTGGCTCATGTCAAAGAAGAGCGAGCCGCCAATCTCGACGGGAATCGGCGGGCGATAGAAGTCGTAGCTCTGCCCCGGCAGTTGCTCGCCAAAGAACGCTTTGTACGCGTCACGCGCCGCTTTCAGCACCGGAAAAGCCTCCGTATCGGCCGGCGGCAAGCCGGACAGCTCCATGGTTATGCAGCGAGCGGGCGTCTGCTGCGGGTCACTGCCGATGATGAGGTGGAAGTCGTTGTCGTCCTCGCGGCTGGCGGCGTAGAGAAAGGCCCGCACGCGCACGTTGCGCTTCTCCTCCGCGACACGGTCGGAGGCAGCGTCGGTTGTGATGCGCGGCGTGTGCCGAGTCATGGCCTGGTCCGGCGTGAGCGAGGCAATCAACTCGCGCAGATCGGCGAATACCTCCTCCTGGGCGTCGGCGATGGACAGCTTGGCCGCCTTGCGCGCCGTGCCCGCGTAGGTGTCACTGCGCGGCGCGGCGACGCCCCGGCTCTGCTCCTCCACGTCCTCGCGAGTGACAGGCGGCTCGTAGCCGTCCACCTCCGTCGTGCGGAGGATGCGATAGCCCTCCAGCTCCCGCGACGCCGAGGGCAACGTCATCTCGAACACAATCGAGGCCGGGTCGGGCATCCCGACCTCTCGCCCTGCCCCCACAGCCGCAACCTCTGCTGACTGATCCGAGTCGGCCATAGTGCCTCCTTTCCTAAGCACAGCCTTATGTCATCTATCGCCCAGGCTCTGGCCTACGGCGTCTTGAGCGTCTGGAGAATCTGCTGCTGATAGTGAGCAGGGTTTTGCCCGAAGTCCGCCGTGGAGACGTTGAGGATGAACGTGTTGGTAGTGGTGAGCGCCAAGCCAAAGTAGTCACCGATGAAGCCACTGCCGCCCTTTGTCGCGACTCGCTGCTGCTCCGGATCCCAGGTGGCGGCCGACGCACGGACGTTGTGGCCAAGGGGATTAAGGGCGGCGTCGTAGAACTGGACGGAGGTGTTGAGGCAGAAGTTCGTCGACCCGTAGTGCGAGGGGATGATATTCGGGTCATTGCTGGGGCAGGGCAGCCGTCGGTCGTAGAAGGCGACGGCGATGCGGCCCGTGGGTGAGGCGGCAATGGCGGGCTGGAGTTGGTCGGTAGCCGCCGTGTTGGGGTCATCATTGACCAGGATAGGTGTTGACCATGTCTGGCCTCCATCTTTCGAGATCATGGCGAAGATGTCGGCCGTTGCCGTACCCTCCAGGTTGAAGTCCTGGTAGGCCAGCAGCAGCGATCCATCGTAGGGCGAGACCTGGAAGTAGTCGTCAATCCCGTCGCGGAACGTGGTGCTCTGGTAGACCGCCGGGCCTGAGTTGAAGGCGACCGCCAATCCCTGGTTGGTGAAGGTCGCGCCGCCATCGGTTGACTTCAGGATGTACACCTTCTCGACGCCATAGTTCTGCTGCTGCTTGTTCGGGAAGCTCGTGAACGCTACATACAGCGTGCCGTCGGGCGCGAAGCGAGGGTAGACATAGGTGCTCTGAGGCTGGTCGATGGACGGCGACGCCAGTTGGGCAGGTCGGGACCACGTCCGGCCAGCGTCCATGCTGTAGGAGTAGTACGGCGTCACGCTGCTGCCATTGAAGACTGCCCAGGCGGCGAAGACGTGCGTGCCACGGGCTGCGATCCACTGCTTGTCTAGGGAATCGCCCAGGCCCGCCGACTGCTGCGTAGTCAGGATCGTCGGCCTCCCCCAGGTCCGTCCGCCGTCGGCGCTCTTCGACACACCAATCACGCCGTCGACGGTGTTAGTGGACGACCAGTTAAAAGCGAGAACCAGCGTGTAGGCATTACCCAGGCCGTCGAAGGCGACGGTAGGGTCAGTAGCGCTCTGCCACTGCTGAGGATTCCCGCTGGTGACACAGTCGTAGTAGGGGATGATCTGATTGCCGAACGACTGCCCGCCATCCCACGAGATATACGAGCCGAGGTGGAAGATGTAATTGTCGTCGTCGTAGAAGAACTTAGACGCGCCAAGCAGATGCCTTTCGTTCTGTGGATCAACGACGAGGTCGGACTCCCCGTGCCCCTGGTTGTAGCTGACGATACCCTGGCAGATGCCGCTGTTGTCGCTGGCGCCACCCGGCGCTGGACTGCTGGCCTGGACGTTGGCGATACCCTTGTTGCTCCCTGCGTACTGCTTGTTGGTTTGATAGTTTTGCGGCGGTACCGGTGTGCTTACCGCCAGAACAGGCATAGCCGCGAGCAGGATGGCAACGAGGACGATTACCAGTCGGATCATGAGCCGCATAAGCTTCTCCTTGCGAGCTAGTCAGTACGCGAGTGGTTGAGGCTTAGTCATTCCTCGGCCAGGACGATGATCGCATCCTCCGGCGCGAACGTGACACGGTTGGACTTGTCGGGGTTGACGACGACACCGTAGCTGCGCTCGGCATCCGCCCCCAGCGCATGCAAGCGGTAGCCCATCGCGACCTCGCCCCGCTGGCGGGCCGCTTCCACCACAGTGTAGAAGGAGACGGGGACGCCCGGTTGGACGTAGTCACCGGCGGGTTTCAAGAAGATTTCGGCCCCGGAGGGGTCGAGGAGGTCATCGAAGAGCTGGTTGAGGGCCTTGTTCTCTGCGACCTGGGCCAGCATCAGGCTGATGAGGCGGTCGCTGACGATGAAGTCGTCGGCGCGGGCGCTCTCGGCCAGGTTGCGGTTCCGCACGTCCATCATCTCGCTGATGATGGAGAAAGCATGGCCCTGCTCGTCGGCGATCTGGCGCAAGTGGAGCAGCGTTAGCAGGGTCAAGCCGTCGGCGCGCTGGTTGTCCAGGCTATCCGAGTAGCACAGGATAATCACGTGGTTGAAGCCCGCGACGTCCAGGCTGTCGAGCACGACTTGGCTGGTCGTGTCCGCCGCCAGGTACTGAACCGTCTGACGCTGGACTTCCCCGCTCAGCGCGGCCAGTTCCTGCTCCACCCGATCGTGTTGAGCGACGACCGTCAGCGACGAGCCGGCGGGGACATAGGCATCGAGTTGGCGGACAATGGTGGCGGCGCGCCAGTTCCAGCCGAGTAGCAGCGTCCGCTCCGGCTCGCGCACACTCGGCTGGCCGGTCTCAATCGCATCCCACTGGATGGGCGGCTGGCCGGCGCCCGCCGGCCGCACCCGCACCGTGTCGTCATCTTCCGAGATGGCAATGATCTGGTCGCCGTCGCCGATGATGGTGTCCATGGGCGGGTTGAGCTGCACCTCGCCCTGCTTGGTGAAGATGCCGATGGCCGCCGAGTCCTCGTAGGCGAACAGCGCCTCACCAAACGTCTTGCCTACCAGGGTCGGCTCGGCCTGGAAGTAGATTTCGTCGCCCTCGAAGTCGAGCAGTTCGGTGTAGACAATGGACAGGCCCGCCTGGCGGCATGTCTGGGCGATGATGCGCGCGATGACATCCCCGCTGCGAATGACTTCCACCTCGTTGCCGCCCACCAGGCGGGCGATCTCCAGGTTGTTCTCGTCGCGCAGGACGGTCACGATGTGGTAGGGCGTGACGCGACGGTTGCGGGCCTTCGTCAACGCCAAGATGGTCTTGATGGTGCTCGAGTCGGGAGCGTCGGTGTCGTCGTCGGGGAGGATGATGATGGACTTGGCCGTCTGGGGCACGACCAGGTCCAGGTCGGCCGGCTCCATAGGGCTGCCGCGCCGACACACGACGCGCGTCGGGCCAGTCGCCGGGATGCGGTGGCGGATTTCCTCCTCCATCTCGACCTTGTCGTGGTCGCCCAGGATGGCGATGGCGGCACGGCGCCGGTTGGCGTTGGCGACGACCAACTCTGCGACGACGGGGAAGATTTGCTCGGACCAGCCCAGGATGACGGTGTGGCCGCTCTCCACAATGGGCGAGCGGCCCCGGCGCAGCGTCTCAATGCGGTGTTGAATCGACGCGCTCAACAGACCAATCAGGATGCTGACCATCAGCAGGCTGGCAAGGGTCACGCCCAGCATCACGGCCAGGAACTGCCACGGGCTGGCGAAGCTGCCGGGCGGGTTGGGGGTCAGGGCCTGGAAGATGACGCTCCACACGACTTCAATCGGGCTGAGGTCGTCGGACACACCGCCCGCCGCCAGGTCGATGACCACCGCCACGACAATAAGAATGACGGTCGTCAGGGCCAGCCAGGCGATGAGGGCGGCCGGCCCACGCGCCAATGTGTTGTCGAAGGCATAGCGCAAGCGCTGCTTGAGGCCAGGCCTGCCAGGCATAGACCTCTCCTTTAGATCACGGTGGAACCGTCCCTATTCTAGGCGGTACGCGGGTGTTGGTCAACAGGCGTTTGCCAACACGGTTGTTCACCCAGGCGCATCACCCAGGACCGCCACTAACCTTGACACGCCTTCACGTCAGTGTATCATTCACGCCCACCTATGCGGACGTGCGGTCCTAGACCGTTGGGACAACCTTCCCAATCCTCTGTGACACCAGCCTCGTGACAGGGGGACGATGGGACGCTATACTGGCTCCATCACCCGTTCCGCAGCCCAAAGGAGCCTTCTCATGAACCGTCCAGCAAATTACACGATCGCCGCGATCCTCGCACTGCTCTTCAGTCTGTCCCGCGTTGTTACCGCCATCCCACCCCTCTTCCAGGGGCCGGCCGCGGTTGAGCAGGCCGGCACTAATCCTCCCTCCGTCCTTTTCGTGATCGGCTTCGGCATTGGCCTGCTTGGCCTGGTGGCCGCCTACGGCGTCTGGCGCATGCAGAAGTGGGGTGTCGTCCTGACCATTCTGCTGCGCGCGGTCGATGGCCTAACCTCGGTACCCGGTGTCCTGGGTGCTCCGACGGTCCAGCTTAAGATCGCCTCGTCGTTCAGCACCCTCATTTCCATCGTCATCATCGTGTTGCTGCTCTGGCGGAAATCGCGCTTCGCCACTACCGAGAGCTGAGAGCCTCCCCCGCGATGACCCACCGACAGCGTCCTCCATCGCCTTCGATTCCGCAGCCTCTGGCCTCCGCCGCCCAGGGGCTGCGGGGCTGGCGGTACTCGTGGAGGGATCGTCTCCTGAGCGCCACGCTGCGCTACGGTCTACTCGCCTTCTACGCTGCCACGGTATACGTCGGTGTGCTGGCTCTCAGTGGGGCTGCCGCACGGCCGGAGCCTATTCCGTGGTGGCTGGATCTGATAGCGCTCCTGATTATCGCGCCCACCCTCCTGCCCATCCACAACTGGCTGCGTGTCAGCGTCAACCAACTGGTGTACGATTGGCACGAGGACTCCTATGGGGTGCTCAGTGAGCTGGGTCAACACCTCGATCCAGAGCCGGACCAACCCCTCCACGCGATTGTCCCCACGATCGCCGCATCCATCGCCGCGACCTTGCAGCTACCCTACGTCGAGATCGAGACTGACCTGGGCGCCAACCCCCAAGCTATCTATGGCGAGGCCCCGCCCAGAGCGGAGCGGCTGACGATCCCACTGACGTATCAGGGAAGACGGATCGGGGCCTTGCACGCGGCGGCCCGGCGGCCCAACGAGTCGCTCTCGATGAGCGACCAGCGCGTGTTGCGCGACCTCGCCCGCCAGGTGGGCATCACCCTGTACGCGGCCAGGCTCTCCGACGCGCTCCAGGCCTCGCGCGTGCAGCTCGTGACCGCCCGCGAGGAGGAACGGCGGCGCATCCGCAACGACCTGCACGACGAGCTGGCCCCCACGCTGTCGTCGCTGCAACTCCAATTGGGGGCCATGCGCTCCCTCATCCGCCGTGACCCCGACCAGGCCGAAGCCCTCGCCACCGACCTGCGCGACGACTTACGCCAGGCCACCGCCGAGATTCGCCGCCTCGTCTACGACCTGCGCCCCCCGATGCTGGACGAGTTGGGCCTGGTGGGAGCCATCCGGCACTTCCGGTTTCCCGATGTTGAGGTCAGCCTGGAGGTCACGGCGACGGAGCCGCTGCCGCCGTTGTCGGCGGCCGTCGAGGTTGCCGCGTACCGCATCGCCAGCGAGGCGCTGCATAACGTCGTCAAGCACGCCCAGGCGACTATTTGTCGTGTGTCTATCGACGTCCAGAATGGGTATCTGAGCTTGAGCGTCACTGACAATGGTAAGGGGCGGCCGGCCGAGTTTACAGGCGGCGTCGGGGTGCGGTCGATGACCGAGCGGGCTGCCGAGTTGGGCGGGACGTTGTCGGTGCAACCGGGCGAGCGCGGCGGGACGTGTGTCCTGGCGCGCCTGCCGATGGGAGGGTGACGATGGACCAGTTGACCGTCCTCATCGCCGACGACCACCCGCTGTTTCGCAAAGGGCTACGGGCCTTGCTGGCGGCCACGCCCAACACGAGCCTGGTGGGCGAGGCGACCACGGGGGAAGAGGCGGTCCGTCTGGCCGAGCAGTTGCAGCCAGACGTGGTGCTCATGGACTTGCGGATGCCGGGCGGCGGGGGCCTGGCGGCGATTCGCCAGATTGTACAGACCAGCCCCCATATCCGCGTCCTGGTCGTGACGATGTTCGAGGATGACGACTCGGTGTTCGCGGCGCTGCGGGCGGGGGCGCGGGGCTACGTGCTCAAGGACATGAACGACGAGGACATCACGCGGGCGATTGTGGCGGTGGGCAATGGCGAGGCCATCTTCAGCCCGGCCATCGCCAGCCGCATGATCGGCTTCTTCGCGGCGCGGCCCGCCCTGCCCGTTGAGGTCTTCCCCGACTTGACCGAGAGCGAGCGCAACGTGCTGCGGCTCATGGCCCAGGGGGCCAGCAACGATGCCATCGCCCACCAACTGGGCTTTAGCCCTAAGACCGTCCGCAACTACGTCTCCAACATCTTCAGCAAGCTCCAGGTCGCCGACCGCGCCCAGGCCATCGTCAAAGCCCGCGACGCCGGGCTGGAGTAGTGAACCTCGTTCTCATCGACCGCTAGCGCCTGTCGCGTGGTATAATATAGCCCAGTCAGGTCAAACTCCGTCGCCGAACAGTCCACGGGGGGCTGATGTGAAGACTTCACTACTTCGCGGCTTCCTTCTCGTGTTAGCCCTACTCTGCCTGGTGGGTATTGAGAGCTACGCATCAGGCACAGCGGAGCCGTCGGGCCCCAACGGGCAAACCCCTGCTACTTTCCTACTCACTAGCCCTGCCTTCGTCGAAGGCGGCTACATTCCGGCCCTCTATACCTGCGATGGTCAGGACCACTCGCCGGCGTTGCGGTGGTTTGATCCGCCCGTGGGAACTCAGAGCTTCGCTCTCATCGCCGACGATCCCGACCTTCAGGGCGGTACCTTTACCCACTGGGTCCTGTACAATATCCCGGTCTCCACCGATGGCCTGCCCGAAGGTCTGCCTCCAGGCCAGGTCGGCGCCTCAGGCGGCAACGATTTTGGTCGTATCGGGTACAGAGGCCCGTGTTCGCCCTCCGGAGCGCATCGCTACTATTTCACTCTGTATGCTCTCGACCTGCCACCGTCGGTAACTTTTACCGACAAGATCTCCGCGCGGGGAGGCGTGAGACGGGCGATACAGGGACACGTGCTTGGTCGCGCGCAACTGATGGGACGGTATGGCCGAGGAGAGTAAGGGGCAGCCCGGAGACACGCAACACTAGCCGCCAGGGAAGATGGTCCAGCTTTCTGCCGCGCCTCCTCCGCAAAGTGAAGGCGACGCCCAATGTCGGCGTCCAGCACTTCTTTCGTGAGCAAGATCCGACCTTCCTGGGCCGCCCACTCTAGAACTGTTGAATCACCCGCCCCCGACAGCCCAACATCCTGAACGCGTACCAGGCCGCGCACAATATCATTGTTGAAGTTCTCGTCCGCGAGCAGCCGCAGCACAGTCTCGCTCTCTTAGCGTTGCCAGCGGGCAAGCAAGCGGGCGCGTAGACCTGTTGGGTCCAGGTGGCTTTCGGTCTGCTGCCGAACCGCGTTGGCTTGCGCCTGCCGCTGTTGTAGATACGCTTCAACCTCGGCCTGGTGGTAGAGGTAGGAGGCGATGACCTGATAGATGTCGGCCAGGGCCAGGACAGGGTATTGTTGGCCAATCTCTTCGGGGGTCAAGCCTTCCTTATTACTTGGCTGCGAGTGTAACAAATAGCCGTCAGGGCACTATCGGAAGATCGTCAGGAACCAAGTGGCTTCCTCGTGACGGTTGACTGACGTTGTCCTGACGGCTACCCAGTAAACTGCAGCCCATGAATGAACCATCCACTCCCAAGCCTCGTGACCTGCGAGCCGCGCTCTACCAGTCGTACCTGCTTCGGCTGTGGGCGGCCAAGGACGATGGACCGCGGTGTTGGCGAGCGGCGCTGGAAGACGCGCGGACGGGCGAGCGTATCGGGTTCGCGACCCTCGAGGAGTTGTTCGCCTTCTTGATGCGTCGTACGGAGGATAACATGCTAGGAGAAGACAATGGTTGCTGAAATGAGAGGCCGGCAGCAAGTCAGAGCCAGGGCGACTTTGAATACAACTTTCGATCCTCAGACTCTAGCGGATGATCTTCTCGAAGTACGGCGCATTTATGCCCAGTTCTTCGCCACGCTCGATGAGACGCGTTGGGACAAGCCGGTAAAGGGTAGCCCCAAGGAATGGGATCTGCACGAGACGATTGCGCATCTGTGCGCCTTGAACGGGGCCGGTCTTGAGAGCGTCAAGCACACCCTGCACAGCGAGTCTTACACCTTCGTCGGTTTGGATAGTCGCTACGAGTTCAACGCCTACAACCATAAGGGCATCAACGACCACCTCGCCATCCCGATGAACGAGCTATGCGCCGACCTCCTGGACATCCTTAGCTCAGCCGCCTGCATCGCGCGTGACATGCCGCCTGATCAAGCGGAAATAACTGTGCCGATGCCCATCTACAACCGGCCCGTCAGCATCGTTGAGGCGCTCAGCATCATCATGATCCATACGGGTTTGTTTCACTCGGCCCAGGTCGCTGAGCCTGCCGGCGTGCCCCCACTGTGGACGCAACTCTCACCCGAAATCCGCCATCGCGCAATCGGGCGCACCTGCCGAGCCTTTAGCCTGCTTTACCGCCGCGATATTGGCCGTTCACTCCGCACGAAGCTGGTCTTTCGCGTTGACGGCCACGGTGGGGGTGAATGGTATGTGGAACTATCGCCTGAAGCTCCCACCTCGGGCGAAGGCGTCGTCGAACAGCCAGGATTGGTGATCCACCTGCGTGCGACGGACGTTTTTTGTCGAATGCTCACCGGGCGGTTCAACCCGCTCATCGGGCTGATGAGCGGAAACATGAGACTGCGCGGCGACCTGCGCCTGTTCTTGCGCATGAACACTCTGTTCAGCGTGGACGCCAGACCGTAAGGTGGAGGTATCAGACCTTGGAACTCTGAAACACCCCGCGCATTGAGCACGGCGGTGCTGCTGCCAATCGTGCTCTGGTTAGTTCAGCGCGGTCTGGACCGCTTGCTCAGTCGTTCGCAGCCAGGAGCGCGTTAACTATAGACGCGCCTGTCAGGACGATAGGGATGAGCTAGAGGAGGAGACGATGGCAATGAGCGTACGAGCCAATGCAGCCGTGGAGCCGTTTGCGTTCCTAGTCCTCGGAGTCGTACTAGGTTTGGCATAGGCATGTAGGATGAGAACGACCGGGACCTCTGGGGCGCGGAAGGCTACTCGTGCCTCTAGAGTAACGAAGGAGAACGACAATGGGTAACCGAGGCGGCATGAGGAAATCGCTAGCGGTGTCCATGACAACCATATTGACTCTCGTGATAGTACTCTCAACTGCTGGATCGACCATGGCCCAGGACAACGGAGGCGCGCCGGGCAGGAACGTAGGGGCTGCGCCATCGCAAGCGCTAGGCCCCACTGATCGCGCCGAACTCGAGACTTTCCTGGATGATCTGTTGGGAAGGGAGATGGCAGAGAACCACATCGCCGGAGCGGCCGTCTCCGTCGTCAAGGACGGCAAGCTGTTCTTCGCCAAGGGCTACGGCTACGCCGACCTGAGCGAGGGCGTCCCCGTTGACCCTGAGAAGACCATCTTCCGCATTGGCTCCGTCGGCAAGACGTTCACGTGGACAGCGGTGATGCAGCTCGTCGAGCAGGGCAAGCTAGACCTGGACACCGATATCAACACCTATCTCGACTTTCGCATTCCGGATACCTATCCGCAGCCGATCACCCTCAAGCACCTGATGACCCACACGTCAGGCTTCGAAGACCGGCTTTTCGGGAGTGGGGTGTGGGATGCCAAGGACCTGGTGTCCGCGCGCGAGTGGCTAATCTCGCACATGTCGGCGCGAGTGGGTCCGCCCGGCTATGCGGGTTATGCGAACTACAATGCCGTGCTAGCCGGGTACATCGTGGCGCGCGTGTCGGGCCAGCCCTACGACCAGTACATTCAGGACCATATCCTGAACCCACTGGGTATGGCCCACTCGACGGCCCGGGCGACCATGCCACCAGAGCTACGCCCATTCGCATCCGTGGGCTACACGTATGCCGACGGCGACTTCCAGGTATTCCCCGAGTACATTGCTCAGCCGGCGGGGCTGCCCTCCGGCTATCACCGGGCGAGTGTGACAGACATGGCGCGTTTCATGATCGTGCACCTGCAGGGCGGCCGCTACAGCGATGACAACATTGCTGAAGCGCGCATCCTGAAGGAGAGCACGGCGCGGCAGATGCACAGCACGTTGTACACGCCGGACCCGCGCCTCCTGGGTACCGCCTACGGCTTTTTCGACATGAGCGA
Organism: uncultured Anaerolineales bacterium; assembly: GCA_964557745.1. GTDB lineage: Bacteria > Chloroflexota > Anaerolineae > Epilineales > JAHCIE01 > JAHCIE01. The sequence continues at coordinate 9,954 of CAZLBQ010000004.1, read as the reverse complement.
CAACGGCCAGCGCACGCTCGGGCATACCGGATATGGCCCACCGATGCGGAGCCTGCTGCTCCTGTTGCCCGACCAGAACCTGGGTGTGTTTGTGGTCTACAACAGCAAGGCGAGTGGGGAGCTGACCGCTCAGCATACTGGCTTCCAAAGAGCGTTTTTCGACCACTACTATCCCGCGCCGGCCGTCGCTCCGATCCTGCCCCCTGCGGACTTCGCGGCGCGAGCCGGTCGGTTCGTGGGCAGTTATCGATACACCAGTAGCCCGGCTACCACCCTCCTCAAGGTTGTCGAGATCGTCGGCGCCAACACAGTCCAGATCAGCGATCCTGGTGACGGCACGCTGCTCTGTACCCTGGAGGGGCTCAAGTTCCGACTTGTCGAAGTGGGGCCCCTCTACTTCCGCCAGGTAGACGGTCCGTTCACCGTCGCCTTTCGTGAGGACGAGAGTGGACGCATCACGCATGTGTTTACCGGCCTGATGCCCCAGTATGCGGCTGTGAAAGAGGACTGGTACGAAACGCCCAGTTTCAACATGGCCTTGCTCCAGGGTTGCATCTTGATCTTCCTGTCCGTGATCCCCGTAGGGTTAGTTCGCTGGATCTGGAGCCGCCGGAGGGGTGACCGCAACGCCGCGCCCCGCCGCGCCCGGGCGGCTGAGTGGACCATCCTGGGAATCAGCATTCTGAACCCGCTGGTCGTGTTCGGCACGGTGTGGGGAATGATGGCGGGCATGCCTAACGAGTTGGTCGGCCCACCCATGCTCACCAAAATCGCGGTAGGACTAGGTGTTGTGTCGGCCGTGCTAACGGTCGGCGCGCTGGTCTACACCGCGCTGGCCTGGAAGAACCGTACCTGGGGCATCGCCACCCGCGCGTACTACACGCTGGTAACGGGCGCGGCGGTCGCCTTTGTCTGGTTCCTGAACTACTGGAACATGTTAGGTTGGCGCTTCTAGGTAAAAACCGTTGCAAGGCTGGCACGGAGAGCTCCTTGCAGGAGCCGCTGTTCTAGAACGCCCGCGCAAGAAGGATGGCGCCGGCCGCCGCGTCGCGGCGTCACCCGCGTGACTGGGCCGCTTCGATCTGTCTGCGACGGAAAGGAGGCGTTATGACAGGCGCACGGGGGTTTCTCAAGCGCCACGCACTCGGTGGCGGCCTTGTCCTGATGTTCCTGTTGACGTGGCCGATTGACCTGGCCAACTCAGGCCTATTACCTGTTCGGCTCCCCTTTGCCGTCCCCATACTCGTCGGCTACGGCTTCGTTGTCGCGTCACTCCTAGTGACATGGCTGAGCGATGGCCCAGGTGCGGTCGTCGCCCTTCTCAGACGCTTCCTAATCTGGCGTGTCAGGCCCAAGTGGTATCTCATCGCATTCCTGCTGTTCCCGGTCATCGTACTAGCCGCCGTTGGAGTCAACGCCGCATTGACACAGAGACCTGTCGCCTTCAGCACGGTCATGGCCCACACCTTGTTTGGCGCCTCAGCGAACCTCCCCCTGTTCGTTGTGCCCTTCTTGCTGTTTGACGCTGTGACGAATGGCGAAGAGATCGGTTGGCGTGGGTATGTCCTGCCGCGATTGCAGGCGAAGTACAGCGCCCTCGGCGCCTCGCTCATCCTCGGCGTCATCTGGGGGTTCTGGCATCTCCCCAAGTTCCTGGCGTCGGGCAACGCGAGCCTGTTTTCCTGGTTCATGGTCAAGGTGATGGCTGACGCTGTTCTGTACACGTGGCTGTATAACAACACGCAGGGGAGTTTATTGCTCGTCACGATATTCCACGCGGCCGGTAATACCGCTGGGGTATTCTTGCCGGTTGCCAATACCGTGACTGCCTCCAACTTGAACACCTTAGTGCTTCAAGTCGTGCTTGAGACCCTCGTCGCGATTGCCGTGGTAGTCATCGAAGGCCCTCCGCACCTATCGCGGACCGAGTTCAAGCAAGTGTAGATCTCGCCACCATCGACAGCGCAAGTAAAGGTCGCGGCGCTCATCGGCTAGATCAAGCGCTGGCTCTTACCACTCAGGCCGTGTCGTCGCCGCTTAACCCCGCACTTGAGAGGATAGCAGGGCCTGCACCGCCGCCTCTAAAGGTTCAAGCCGAGCCTGGCGCTCCGCGGTATCGATGCGCTCCCGCGGCATCTGGGGTACGACCTTCATCCGCAGATGCTCGACGCGGTCTCGGAGGGATCGGCTGCTGGAAGGATGACTTAGAACGTGGGCCAGTAATACGAACGAAGATTCTACTTCTCCCTGTTTCATCTGCCATTGCGCTATCCCAGCTATGGCGTTGAGCACCCCGGGAAGGAGATGAATCTCCATCGCTAGCTTAAGAGCTTCGAAAAAGGTCGCCTTGGCCTCGACATCTTGATGGGAGGCTAGCAAGGCGCTGCCGAGCTGGTTGAGGGTATCAATGGTGCTCCAGCGTTCGCCCATTTGCGTAAACAGTGCCAGGCTTTCTCGGAACAACCCGACGGCCTCCCCGAACTCGCCCTGCGCCTGCGCCACGGTTCCCAGCGCGCTCAAGGCCATCCCCAGCACCCACGGATCGCCTACCTTCCTAACAACCGCGATGCTCTCCATGAGTGACTGCCGGGCTGCGTCATGCATACTGAGGTCGGATTGGAGGGCCCCGAGGTAAAAGAGGGCAACCGCCACCATACGGGGGTCCTTGAGCGCACGATAGCTCGCCAGCCCTGTGTTGAACCGTTCGAGAGCCTCGGCATGGTCGCCAAGCGTTTGGGCCGCGATGCCAAGATTGCCACATGCCAGAGCGATTTCCCATTCGTCGCCGATGTACGTGGCCAGATGGAATTCTTCCGCAAAGGCAGCTCGCGCTCGTACCACCTCACCGGCCTGCCAATCCAGCACGCCTAGATGGTGAAGCGTCTGCATAAGCTCGAGCTTCGCGCCTAACGAACGAAGGGTTGCTGCGCTTGGCTCTAGCAGCTTGCGTGCCTCCTCCCGCCGGCCGAGCCTGACACAAAACCAGCCCTGCTTGCCCCGAAGCAACGCGATAAGTACCCTGTGGTCGATGTCTCGTTCAGTTGACGCATCAGATGCCCGTTCCAACTCGTCGCCAGCCCAGCGAAACAGCTCGTATCCCTCCTGGAACCATCCCCGCATTTCGTGAAGCGACCAGAAGGCTGTGATCGGCTTGCGGATGGACTCGAGCTGGCTATGCCGGATGGCATGGCGCCAGGCAAGACGGATATTCTCCATTTCTGGGCTCGTCTCGGCCAACGCCTCTAGCTGAGGAGCGCCTCGCAGCCGTTTCTGCTGGCGCGCAGTGAACTCTATGTAGTAGGCGCTGTGCCGGTTACGGGTAGCCGTCTCTTCGTCTGCGTTGTCCCGCAGACGATCGGCTCCGTACTGCCGCACCAATTCGTGAAGGTCGTACCGACCACTGGGCGCGCGGCGCAGCAGCGACTTGGCTAGCAGTGACGAGAGCACCGGCAAGGTCGCCCCCGCTATGGCCTCGGCTGCCTCGCGCTGCATGCCCCCCCGAAATACCGACAAACGCGCCACTATCCCCTGCTCTTCCAGAGTGAGCAGGCGCCACGAGTGATCGAAGACCGCGCGCATCGAACGGTGGCGTTCCGGTACATCTCGCACTGACGTGGCAAGGAAGTCAAGGCTGCGCTCGATCTCGCGCTCGATTTCTTCCAACGTCAACGTCCGCACCCACGCCGCGGCCAACTCAATCGCCAGCGGCATCCCGCCGACCAGCCGGCAGATGCGAGCCATAGCCGCCTTGTCCTCGTCCTTGAGAGAGATGCCGACTTCTGCTCGACGCGCCCGCTGCAGGAACAACGTCATTGCACTCGACGGCTCACGGCTCGCTGTTTCATCATCGGCTGGCAGGTCCAGACCACCCACGTCGAACACCCACTCCCCGCGCAGGTTCAACTGCTCGCGCGAGGTGACCAGCAATCTCACATCTGGCGCTTGCTCGAGGATCTCGGTGAAAAAGGCAACCCCGTCTAGCAAATGCTCCGTGTTATCCAGCAGCAAGAGCATCTGCCGGTTGCGGAGGTAGCGCAGCAGTTGCCGCTTGGGATCCATAGGACCGGCAAACGTGAGGCCACTCGCGTCGGCGATAGCCGAGACGATCAGGCTTGGAGATTCGAGCGAGGCGAGGGGAACAAAAGCCGCCCCGTGAGTGAAGCGGTCGGCGTGCTCGATGGCTAGCCTGAGCGCGAGCCGCGTCTTGCCGATCCCGCCCGGGCCGACGAGCGTCAGGAGCCGACACTGGGGATCACGCAGGAGCTGCGCCATCTCCGCCATCTCCCGCTGTCGGCCGACGAAGGGCGTCAATTGGGCGGGGAGATGCGGCCGCGGGGCGCTTTCCCACGCCGCTGCCTCGCCACTGCCCGAGTCGAACGCGCCGCGACTGATCCGTTCGTATAAGGCGCGCGTCTCCGAGGACGGCTCGACGCCCAATTCAGCCGCGAGGACCTGACGACACTTCTCATATTGCATGAGGGCTGCGCTCCGCTGCCCAGTCGCCGCCAGCGCCCGCATGACCAGCCGATGTGCCTCCTCGCGCCAGGGGTCCAGGTCTAACTGCCGCAGCGCATAGCGTCGCGCTTCGTCATACTCGCCCCGCTGCTCGTGGTAGTCGGCAAGATGCGTCAGCGCCTCGAGCGCGCGGCGATGCAAGGTCTCTCGTTGCACTAACACCCATTCCTCGAAGGCGGCGCTATCGTCGAGGAAGAACTGGGCGAGGAATTCACCGTGGTAAAGCGCCACCGCCTGGCGTAACCGTTCTGCACAGGCAGGGCAATTTTCTACGTCCCGATGAGGATGCGCATCGCACGCCGCCAGGTGCGCGTCGAAGGAGGCGACGTCAAGAGAGTAGTCGCTGGCGGTATTAAACTGAAGCTCGTCGCGGGAGATCAACAGGTAGGGGGTCTGGACTGTGTGATCGCCAACAGCCTGGCGCAAGGTGTAGAGGGTCTGGCGAAAATTGCGACGCGCGATATCCTCGGGCGCCTCGGGCCAGAGGAGGCCCATGAGCGCCGCGCGGCGGTGCGGCCGGCCTGCTTCGACGCTGAGGTAGACGAGCAGGGCGCGGGCCTTATCGGACTCGAATCGCGCCACTCGGCCCGCGACCGTGACTTGCAGCGACCCTAGCAAAGTCAGAGACAGGGCTGTCATAGGCCCTCCTCATCCTCTTCGCCGGCTATCGGGCCCGAAAGGGTCACAGAGGTCCACCAATTATACTACCGATGCTCGTGAAGTGCAACAGGAGATTGCCATAAAGGAACAGTTGCGGAGAGCCAATTCAGCGGCGCCTGGCTGGCGTCCTTAGATGACGGTATGCACATTACTAGCCGCAGAAGGATACGTGTTGTATACTCTAACAAAGGCGCCTGAAAACCAAGGTGAGACCGGAGGCATCCCTACCCTTCGAATAAGTCATCGTTCCACCTGGGGATGCCGGTATGCATTTTGCTGCAAGGGGTCCAACGCACCGCACCTCACTCACGTCCCATCGAGCCACTGCCCATAGCCTGAAGAGGAGCGTACAGAGATGGCCACTGAGACAGTTCGCGCCCCGTCCTGGCTGCGCATGCTACTGGAGTATCGAGCGGTCCATGAGCTGGGCGCCTACTACATGACGCGTCCTCTGTTGTCGTTGGCGCCGTCCGGTGACGGACACCCCGTGATGGTCCTGCCAGGTTTTGTGGCCAGCGATCGATCCACCGCCCCACTGCGCAGCTATCTCCGCGGTCGGCGCTACGCCGCCCATGGCTGGGGGCTTGGCCGTAATATGGGGCCGATTCGACATTTCCAGGAGCAAGTCCGACGTCGTTTACTCGCGCTGCGCCACAAGTCTGGCCGGAAGGTGAGCCTGATCGGGTGGAGTCTAGGCGGCATTTACGCGCGGCAAATCGCACGGGCACACCCTGAGGCAGTGCGTAGTGTCATCACCCTCGGCAGCCCTTTTGCGAACAACCCGAAGGCGAATAACGCCTGGCGCTTGTACGAACTGACTAGCGGTGATAGAATCGATGAGTGGAAGGCTGACTGGCTTGCCCAGAGGCATACTCCGCTCCCTGTGCCCTCGACGGCCATTTACAGCCCGTCCGATGGCATTACGGCCTGGCAGTGCTGCATTCAGCCGTCAGGGCCATTGAGTGAGAGCATCGAGGTGGACAGCAGTCATTGTGGTCTGGGCCACAATCCGCTCGCTCTGTATGCCATTGCGGACCGTCTGGCCCAACCCGAAGGGCATTGGCGTCCTTTCCAACGGATCGGCCTGCGCCGTCTCCTTTATCCAGCGCCTCGTCCATGCTCTACGGACTGAGGCCTGGCCCCCGCAGGAGACCGTGACGACTTGGTACCGACGCTTATGCGCCGTCAATTGTCCTCCGTCACGCTTGGGGCCTACGCCAATCAGGTGGTCGGGGCAGACTGGCGACGAGACGCCTGACTGAAGAGTGGCCCAGTCACTCTCTATTCGCGAGTAGCCCGTTCGCTCCCGGATTAGGCCAGGAGAAGCAGATGTCTCGTACGCGTCGCACGGCCCTCATCACGGGAGCCTCAGCGGGAATCGGCCGGGAATTCGCGAAGGTTTTCGCGGCGCATGGCTTTGATCTGGTGCTGGTCGCTCGCAGTGAGGACAAGCTGCAGCAGTTGGCGCAGGAACTTGGGCCAGCCCACAAGGTCAGCATCACCGTCATTCCGCAGGATCTCACCCTGAGAGATGCGGCCCACAAGGTATTTGACGAGGTCCAGAGCGCCGGGATGACAATTGACGTCCTGGTTAACAATGCCGGCATCTCGTTTGTCGAGACCTTCGCGGATAGTCCCCTGGACCAGCATCTCAAACTGCTTCAGCTGAACGTCGTGGCCCTCACCGCGCTGACGTGGTTATTTGTGGACCCCATGATCGAGCGCGGCTGGGGTAAAATCATCAACCTCGCGTCCGTGGCCGCCTTCCAGCCCACACCTTCGTTGGCCCTCTACGGGGCCAGTAAGGCGTTTGTGCTGTCCCTCTCGCAAGCCTTAACAGAGGAACTGCGAGGCACGGGCGTGACGGTCACGGCGGTCTGTCCTGGTTTCACGGATACAGCGATGGTTCGTGATGCCTTGGCCGACCGAGACAGCCTGTTTGCGATCCCCGCGTTCTTGCTCCTCGACCCAGAGGGTATCGCGCGCGAAGGCTATCGAGCCGCCATGCGGGGCACGGTTATCCAGGTCAACGGCTTGCCATACAAACTCTTTGAACAGTGGATCAAGATACAGCCTCGATGGCTCACCCGAATCGTCGGCGGTCTCATCGGGCGGCTCGCGCTGAGTGAATACTGATGGCAGACCCAACTCGGCGGAGGCATTGGCATGGCCAAACGTAGACTGAAGAATCGGCTCACCACGCTCGACGCGACTTTTCTCTATTACGAAAAGAAGTCAGCTCCGCTCCATATCGGCAGCGTTTCAGTGTTCGATGGCGAGATTCCATTCGCTCGCTTTGTGGAGAACGTGGAGGCCAGGCTCCACCTCCTCCCGCGCTACCTGCAACTGGCGGTCTCGCCTCCGCTCCACCTGGCCCATCCTCGCTGGGAGGCTGACCCCCATTTTGACATCCGCCGCCATATCTTCGAGCGCCACTTAGAGCCGCCGGGGACGGAGGAGCAACTGCAGGAGATGGCTGGCTCGCTCCTGGGTCAGATGCTGCGCCGCGACCGGCCTCTCTGGGAGATCTACATCATTCACGGGCTGGCGGGGAACCGGGCGGTGATGCTGCTGAAAGTGCACCACGCGATGGTGGACGGCATCTCGGGCGTGGATCTCCTCAAGATTATTCTGGACGTATCGCCCAACCCGGCCCCTCTGCCGAAGCCTGCCTCTTACGAGCCGCCGCCGCCGCCTGGTGTCCAGACGGAACTTATCGATTCCGTTCTCGATACCACGGAAGAAACGCTGAGAGGCTGGCTGAAGGTCTGGCAGGAGATCAGAAGCATACGCCGGGAACTGCGGACGGAGGCCGGGCATGAGGGGGTGCGCTGGATACGAAGTCAGCTGCCGCGACTGTTCCTCCCCCCGGCTCCGCTACCCTTCAACGGAGCCTTGAGCGGCCGGCAGCGGGTCGCCTGGACGCAGTTCCCCTGGGCAGAGGTTCGCGCGATACGGGGGGCGCTGAATGGGACCGTGAACGATGTCGTACTGACCGTACTGTCAGGCGCTGTCGCGCGTTATATTCAGACGCGTGGAACTCGGCCCGAGCGCCGATTTTTGCGGCTGATGATCCCGGTTAGTATGCGGCGGGAGGAGGAACACGGGGAGCTAGGCAACCTTGTCTCCATCCTACCGCTCGATATTCCACTCGCCCTCGCCGATCCCGTCGCTCGCTTCCACTTCATCCAGGAGGCAATGCGGGCCGAGAAGGAAGCCCATGTGGCGCAAGGTATCAATCTCCTGCGCTACCTGACCGCCAGCATCCCCCCGCCCCTCCAAGCCGTTGTCGGAGCGCTAGGGAGGACGCCGAGGCCGATCTTTAATATGGTCTGCACCAATGTGCCTGGCCCCCGAGTCCCCCTGTATCTGCTCGGCCAACGGATGATCGCCTATTATCCCTATGTGCCCATCGCACACCGCATCGGCTGTGACTGCGCCATCCTGAGCTACGACCAGAACCTTGCCTTCGGCCTCACCGCCGACACCAGATTGATGCCGGATGTCGAGCGCCTCAAGGCGTTTCTGGATGAGGCGTTCCAGGAGCTACGGACGGCGGCGGGTGTGCCGGCGAGCGAGCCGATGACGGTACAACCCAAACGAAGACCTGGAAAACGGCGCGGCGCGGCCGGGCGGCCAGGCCCCGCCGAAGAACGTCAGTCCTCCCCCTGAGACTTAAGGAGTCATGCGCCGGATGGAGGGTAAAACATCAGCCTCGATCCCGTGGTGGCGGGAAAATCTTCTGTTCATCCTGTTCGAGTGGCTGGCCCTCCGGCTGTCACTGGTCTATTACGGCATCGGCGTCGCGCGTGGGGATGGGACAGCGGTGGTGCTGGTCCCCGGCTACCTGACGAACGATTGGTCGCTCCTGGAGATGTTCCACTGGCTGCGGCGGATAGGCTATCGTCCCTATCTATCGGCTATCGGCTGGAACTGCGACTGCTTCGATGTCCTGGTTGACCGGCTGCTGGAGACCGTCGAGAAGGCGAACGCCGAGACAGGCAGGAAGGTAGTCCTCATCGGTCAGAGTTTGGGGGGCGTCTTCGCGCGGAGTGCAGCAACCCGCCGTCCTGATCTTGTCGCCTCTGTCATCACCCTAGGCTCGCCGTTTCGCGGTTTCCGGACCAATCCCTTCGTCCAGTGGGCCTCTGACTTGACGCGGGCGTTCGTCCTCTGGCGTCGCCAGCCCCACGTGCCTGACGAATGCTGTACGCTCGACTGCCCATGCAGGACTGTCGCGGCGTTGCGCGCGCCCTTCCCCCGCACGGTACCCCAGCAGGCCGTCTATACCAGGACTGACGGCGTCGTTGACTGGCGCTCCTGCATCAACGACGACCCCACGACCAACTTTGAGATCCAGGGCACCCACGTGGGGATGGGCATCAACCGGGCCAGCTATGGCTTGATTGCGAGAGAATTGGCCCGCGTGAGCAGGCGGCGTCCTCAGGCAACGGGAGGCCAGGCGGAGGGCGAGCCGTCGCAAGCGGAGTCCAACGGCTAAGGGCTAGCCGAGAAAAGCAAGAACGTCGCGGTTGAATCGCTCGGCGCGCTCGATGATGGGTATGTGGCCGGTGTGGGGATAGAGAATCAGGTGGGCGCCTGGAATCCGCCGCGCCAAGTTGATGCCGTTCTTCACCACGACGAGTGGGTCGTTCTCCCCGTGGATGACTAAGGTCGGCGCCCTGATCTGATCCAGCCGCTTTGACACGTCGTGACGTAGAACAGCGCGTAACTGGCGATGGTAGGCGTCGTTGGTCAGCGGTCGATAGCGGCCCACCT